>JAAWKM010000232.1 GCA_022797375.1 Lachnospiraceae bacterium | reverse complement strand
TTTAATGCCTTCCAATTCAACAAACGTTAAATGCGCCACTGTTGCAGGCTTTTTTCTTATTACCTGTGTATATTTAAGTACAAGTTTTAAAAAATACTGCTTGTCTGTGTACCCTCCAATTTAACAAATGTTAAATGCGCCAGGGTTATCAACAAGTTATCCATAGTTATCCACAATTATCCACATTTACTATCTGGCAGTTTCCGCAGGCGGAGGTATATGCTCCATCCAGTATATATATTGTACTGGTAATCTATCTTTACTGGCTCATAACCTTTATACTGCTTGCGCCATACCTCTTTATCTTCTGGTGTCTTTGCCATTTCACGTAATTTTTTGAAACTGTACTTATAGTCGTTTTTCTTTTCCCTTGGCTTTTCAAGGTTTTGGGAAGTGCTCCATTTACGTGCGCTTTTTTTACGCTTATTGATATAATTTGCCAGCCCCTCCAGTCCGTTTTCATCTGGCTGTAACCTGTCACAGTTTATGAAGCCAAGCATGTCCACACTGCTACGGTATCCTGTATCATGGGCTTTTTTCCAGCTTATGCGTGTGCTACTCCACAGCAGTTCCAGTTCGTCACGGCTTAAACCACCATTAATGATAATATGGTGGTGTACCCTGACTGGTTTTGTCCTCTTGTCTTCCAGACCTTCAAGGACCATCTGCCGCCCTTCCTCTTCCTCTGGTGTGTATTCCGTTACTAACATCCATTTAAGTTCTTTCCCTGTAACCTTTTTCATCCTGCGTTTTACCCTGTTTAAATAGTTATGTACTGTTCTTTCTGCTTCTTCCAGGCTGCATGGCAGGTGTTTATTGTTATATGTCAAGGAGATATGGTAATCACCACGGCTGAAATTGGTATGTGCTGCCTGGAGGAAACGCCTTTTGCTCCTTTTGTCGTTAAGGTTCTGCTGTTTCTGGCAGGTATGCCCTGTTTTTTTCTTCCCTGTCTCTGGGATATTGGTTACAGGGACTATGTCTACTTCCAGCCATTCCTTCCCGCAGTAAATTTTCTTTTCCCTTATAAAGTTTTTCCTTTTATTTTTATACTTTTTCTGCTTCCTGCCTGCCATATGCATATACCCCTTATACTATGTGTAAAATTAACTGTTTTAATATTAATATTTAATATTGTTGCTTTTTATTTTATGGATATTAATATAATATTATGGTTATATCTTTTACTAGTTTTTATATTATATAAATTATATGTAAGGAAAATGCTAATGGTTAAGTTGTTAATACCTTATACAAGGCCTTTAAAACCTTACCTGGAATATTTTTAAAATGCCTGTTGAATTTTCCATTTACGCATAGTATAATGAAGATGTTCCAAAAACGTAATTGGATTAAGCATCTGCATAGCTTCCCTCTATACAGATGCTTTTTCTCTTTTTATTTCTGTTGCATAACCAGGCATATAATAACCACCACATTCCTTACATGCCAGTGTATAACGGCTTGCCAGTGTTACATGCCCGCATTCCAGGCACGTAAGCTTAAGGAACGGTAACGCTGTAGATACCACATTTAGTCCTGGCAGGTATGGCATGTCCAGCCCTTCTTCTGCAATGTGCCTTATGCCATGTATAAAACCAGGGTTATCAAACAGGTTGCCTGTTACTTTAATGTCTTCCCTGGATAAATCTTTAATTTCCATGACTTCCCCTGTTACAATGTCCATTGCCTGTGCTTCATCCAGAACCACAAGATAGGATATCATTTTCTCATAAAGAAGGATGTCATGGATGTATATGTCTTTGCCTGCCCTGTCTGCAATGCCTGTGTGCCTGCATAACGTAGCTATATCTATTTCATATACATTTGCACCAGGATAACCGCCTTCATCTATGTAATACCCCCTGGGGCGTGCTTTGCCATTATGAGGGTATGGCGGTGGCATGTTTGTATATTCCCCGTATATCCAGACAGGACATGGGGTATTAATGCTCTTTGCCCTTGCTTTCATTATGCAACACCTCCTGCTGCCAGTCTTTATTTTATGTAATGCTATAATCTGCTGGTAATGTCCTTTATTATTGCCACACCAGGACCAGCTTCAATGTTTACTTTTTTAAAATGTCCGTTTTTGTAAACTATAGTTACATTTTCCTGTTTCTTATCAAGTACAAGGTCTAATATGTCTTCCCCTGCCCTTGTCACAACTAAAAGCTCTTTTAAACGTTTAACAATTTCTTTTTTGTTTTCCATAATGCCTGCTTCCTTTATATAGTTTTTTCTTCATAACATAAACATGTGTCTTCTGGCGAAGGGTGTGTTTTTCCTTTACGCTTGCCTGCTGTGACACCACAGGCACAATGTCCTGTATACATCTTATAATATGTGCCATATTTGTCCCTGCAGTAATACTGGCGGTAATGTTCGCAGCCTTCACAGTTTTTAGGTTTTGGGGCATCTGATTTTGTTATGTCCTCTATAATAATTTTCAGGCGTTTGTTTTCAAGTTCCAGTTCCTGTACTTTTTGTGACAACATTGTGTTTCCCTCCTTATTCATGGTAAAATAAAATGTTAATTCATTTTAATTGTATTAACCCGCCATTTTGTTCGTGAATATATATTATCACGCCATAATGTTCATGTCAATACATTTAGGAGGCTTTTATGAAATTTAATCAAAAATTACAAGAAACACGCAAAACAGCTAACTTAACTCAAAAACGTTTAGCCCAAAAATTAGAAATTTCTGAACGTGCTTACCAGCATTATGAAGCTGGAACAAGAGAACCTAATATTGAAACCCTTATAAAACTATCATCTATTCTAAATGTTTCACTTGATGATTTGCTTTGCAAGGAGGATTTTCTTCAATCTCACGAAGTTTTCTCTGATGAGTATTGAACAAATCTTCTAACATATCCCATATAGTAAAATCACCAGTACGTTGTCCAGCTTCAATATGCTGGTAATATCTTTCACTTATCCCCAGGTACTCCGCTACCTGCTTCTGTGTCATGCCTGCCTTCTGGCGGGCTTCTTTTAAGTTCTTACGCATTTTTCTTCCCTTTCCAGCCTTTATATAACCTTGCATTTATTTTCACAGCTTTTCTGCTTCGTGTTTATTTCTTTTCTGACTTTACAGAGCAGCTCTTCGACTTTTGGGTCATAAGCCGCATTTAATCTGTTTAATAACAAACGTTCAATAATCTGCAATTCCGTTAAACTAAGTTTCATTCTCTCCCTCCACTTATTCCAACTGATGCATAACATCAAATAAATTTACCTGTATATTTGCTGGTTTGAAATTCATCCAGAGTATTTCCTGTTTCTGTGAGTGTGTCTGTGAATATGATGTATTCCAGGCTTTTGTCCAGCCAGAAAGCATGTTATTATACAGGTCTGTATCATATCCACTTATTAGTACTGGTCCTTTATGTTGCAACAGGACTTTTAGTAGTTCTTCGTGGTCTTTGGCATCCATTTCACAACGGTATTGTTTGCCATTCCTGACTTCAAGCATATATGGCGGGTCACAGTATATTAATACATTTTGATAGTTAAAACGTTTTATTAATTCTGCCGCTGGCCTGTTTTCAATCTGCACTCCTCTTAATCTTTGTGCTGCCTGCATAATCTTTTCTGGCAGGTGGCACCAGTCCTGTGATGCGTAGGAACGTTCCCTGCCCTGTATATCGTTTTTCCACCCTACCTTTTCACCTGTTGTGCGGAAACCATGTCCCATATTAAGCCTTATGTAAAAATTAAGTGCTGCCTCAAATTTTTCTTCTGGCACTTCTGCAAATGCTCTTTCGTATATTTCTCTTGCATATGGTGTCATATAAACCATACTGGCCAGTTTTACAGGGTCTTCACGTATGCACTGGAAGAGGTTCACAACATTGTTATCTAAGTCGTTGACCGTTTCGATATGAGAGCGCGGCTTATTGAAAAAGACTGCACCAGAACCAAAGAAAGGTTCAAGGTAACTGTGATGCTCTGG
>JAAWKM010000030.1 GCA_022797375.1 Lachnospiraceae bacterium | reverse complement strand
CTTTCCACCACGTTTAATTACAGCAGGACCCTCATTTACCCAGAAGCCTATACGTTCCCAGTCATAATCAGGCGTTGTAAGAAGAACCTGTACTGTTTCAAGCTGGTATCCTGATTTCATTTCAGCAATATATAAATTAGATATCTGTGGCCCTACACTTACTTTCTCAGCCCATACATAATAATACTTACCATTATTTTCAAAGACTGTTGCATCAAGTGAAAATGCTTCAAATGAGAATATATCCCCTTCTGCACGCTGCATCTTGCCTTTTTCCACCCACTCATCATTATATGGGTCGTCCCCCTGGCACTCAAGCACATATGGACGGATATTCCATATATCCTCTTTCTCTCCACCTGCAAAGTATATATACCATTTCCCAAATAGAAAATGCATCTCAGGCGCCCATATATGTTCACTCATAATACCACTGTCATGCTTTAACCATACAGTCTTTTCTTCTGCTTCTGCAAGACCTGCCAGTGTTTTAGAACGGCGTAGCGCTATACGGTCATAACTTGGTATTGATGCCGTAAAATAATACCATCCATCCTTAAAACAGACAAATGGGTCTGCCCTCTGTAAAATCCAAGGTTCATTAAACTTTAATTCTTTACTTTCTGACATAAAAACTACCATCCTCTCTGCATTTTAATTCATTCTGTTAAAAAAAGGCAAGACACAATGCCTTGCCTTTAAATTAGTCAATAACAGTTATTGTACAAATAATATGATATATTACTACTGGTTATCTTCTACCATCTTTTCATATTTTGCAACTTCATCATCTGAAAGAACTCCATAACCATCAGGCCCGAAGTAATTAAGCATAGCAGTTGCATGATACCAGTTAGCTTTAGTTGTAGCTTCATCTGCAAAGTCTGCTGCTTTCTTCTTACCAGAGTCTACTGCTGGATGTATACCACCATCTTCAATCTTATTAAAGTATTCATCACAATAATTCCAATATCCTGCAATACTGGTCCATCCATATGGGATAGGTTCCATACAGCTTGCGAAATACTCTCTCCAGTGCTCTTTATGCTCATCATCCATTCCATCACAGAACATATCAACATATCCATCCCAGATTTCCTGGTCTGTTGTAATAGGCGCTGGCATAGTAACATGCTTAAGAGGAACACCTGCAGCATCTACATTCTCAGCATTGTTGTACATTTCAATCCTTGTCTTCCAGCCGTCCTTGCCAAATGCCATAAACTTAAGAAGCTCATATGCCTCACGTGGATATTCACATGATGTTGTAATACCACCAAAGTCTATAGTTGCTATTGTATGGTGAAGGTCTGTAGAAGCATCTTCCTCACTTACTGCTGGTACAACATAAGGTACAATGTCAAGGTCTTTCTCTTTATACTCATCTTTATTCCATGTATTCTGGAATGTCCAGAAAGCTTCTGTAAATAATGCAACATGGCCTGTATTACCACACCACTCTTCAAAGTTACCTGTCCAGTTCTCCATTTCAATAGTCTTTGTTTCTGGTGCAATATATCCGCCCTGTTTTAAGTCTGCAAATTCCTGCTCGCCTACAGCCCAGATACTAAGGTCAAAATCTGTACCATCAAAACCAAATTCACCCTGGATTGTCTGTGCAGCAGCAATTCCATAGTATGAATCAAGCCTGTTATAGAAACCACATCCAAAATATGCCATATTGTCTGGTGAATCTTTAACTGTACAGTCCTTTATAAGTTTAATCATGTCACTCCATTTCCAGTTTCTGTCAGGAGCAGGCACGTTCAGTTTCTTAAGTACATTTAAATCAATATACATCCCAGTAGGGAAAAATTTAACAGGTACACCATACCTTGCACTTGTAGCATAACATCCAAGACCGCAGTCATTAACTGTTGCAGCAAGTTCTTTTGTCTCAGGATCAGAATCCCAGAACTCTGAAACATCTCTTAACAGGAAGTTACTTAATGCAAAATCTGCATCAGAATACATAATTGCATCTGGTGCTTTGTTATTAGAAACAAGTGTATTAAGAGTCTCATTATATGTTCCAACATCATTGAAAACAGGATTTACCTTAATATTTGGATAAAGTTCCTCAAATCTCTTTGCAAGATATTCAACTGTTTCTTTCTGGTCAAAATGGAAATATGTAAGCTCAATATCATCTTTGGTCAGGTCTGTTGCCACCTGGTACTTAATTCCATTAATCTCTTTCTCTTCAGTCTCTCCAGAAACAGCCTTTGTTTCACTTTTGCCCTGGTTAGTAGCAGCATCTCCGCCGCCGCCACCGCCGCCGCCTTTGTCTCCACACCCCGCAAGTCCAAATACCATAGACATGGAAAGCGCTAATGCTAATAATTTTTTCCTCATACTTCTTCCTCCTTTTAGATATATTTTCTCCAAAATTCTCCCCGATATAGTAGATTATAACATATTACTAATACAATTTCTACACTTTTTTGTAAATTATTTTACATTTTTATTGTAGTGTTTTGTTGTGTTGTTTTTATGTGTTGTTTTTATGTATGGCAGCAGTTCCTGGTATTTCCTTAGGGATGCACGCTCCCGCTACAACGGCCCACGCAACGGTGCATAAAATCTGAAAAGACCAGATTTAAGCACCGGCGGTGCCATAGTGCATCCTACAGGAAATACCAGGAACATGCTGCCTAATCCACACTCCTGCAACCTACACAAAAAACACCACTGTAGTTATTATATATTCAGACGAAAGTATACATAATACATACCACTACAATAAACAACTACACAGTGGTTATACATGACACTGCAATAAATAACTACACAGTGGTTATACATGACACTGCAATAAATAACTACATAGTAGTTATTATTCAGGTGGAATTATACATACTTTCCCAGCCAAAAACTATCTTAGATAATATCTTTGGCTTTTCTACCTCTTATATGTTTTCTGGTAACTGGATATTGCCAGTTTCTGTTCAAAGAGTATATTACCTGGCAATTTTTCAAATGTGTTTTTATTAGGAAGCTGTTTGAAGCCGCTGGTGCTTAAATCTGGTTCTTCCAGATTTTATGCACCACTGCGTGCTTCATCCAAGCGGGAGCGTGCTTCCGTTAAAAACACTTTGAAATTGCCAGGACAACACCTTTACAAGAACAACATCCCATTACCCCGCCAGAAACATACTACTCACCAGTTATTCCCGTACGGTCTATACTTTCAACGAAGTATCTCTGTAATACAAAATACATAAGCAGCAATGGCAATATACTAAGCATTGTACCAGACATATTTATTGATTCATTGATACTAGCCACTCCATTTGTAGCTGTCTGTGCATACTTGTCATAGTTCGTTGCAAAGTTCTTTAACTGGATAATAAGTGAAGTCCAGCCTGATTTTGTAGTTATACCTGATACATACATAGATGTAAGGTAAGACTCATTCCAGTACCATACAAATGAGAAAAGTGATACTGTTATGATAGCAGGTGCTGCTGAAGGAAGCGAAATCCTGTAGAATGACTTCCAGTAACCAGCACCATCTATCTGTGCAGCTTCTATAAGCACCTTTGGAACCTGCCTGAAGAACTGCCAGAATATAAGTATAAATATTGGTGCATTTATTCCCATTCCAAGAATTGCAGGAAGCACGAATGCCCATATTGTACCAAGTATACCCATGTTGGAATAAAGTACATATGTAGGTATCATTGTTACCTGGCTAGGAAGTATAAATGTAAATAATATAATACCAAGTACAACTTTCTTGCCTGGAAATTCAAAACGTGCAAGCCCATATCCAATTACGGAACATGATATAAGGTTACATAATGTAGGCAGTCCTGCAATAATTATGCTCTGTCCAAATGATTTCCAGAAATCCATACTCTTTGCTGCCTGCTTATAGTTATCAAGATTGAAGGAGCTTGGTATCCAGTTAATAGATGAATCAAGCAAATCATCAAGTGTCATAAAACTGCTGCTTAACATATGAAGTATAGGGTAAATATATATAAAACCTATACAGATTAACAGCGCATAAATTACAAATACCTTTAGAAATCCTTCCCTGTCCTTAGAGCCAAGCATAAACTTACGGAATTTATCTTTTGTTATCTGCTTTTTATCTTTAATAAGGATTTCACCTGAAGGAGTAACTATCTGTTCTACACTAGATTTATCCTCTGCCTGCTTTTGCGTTCTTTTTAGCATTTCTTGCGCTCCTCCTTTCTATCTGTTTCAGCTGGCGCTGCTCTTTCTTATGGGCTTTCTTTGCCTTCTTAACCTGTTTCTCATATACATCCTTCTTAGACATAAACAGACCGGCAAATAAACCTACCATAAGAAGCACTATGACAGAATACATCCATGCCATTGCGGAAGCGTAGCCATAACCTTTTTCCTGTGTACCTGAAAACATTGAGTCCTGTATAAGCCCTATAATTGAGTTCTGCTCGTTATTAGATATAAATACAATTGTATATACAATGTTAAGCAAAATCATAGGTTTAATGTTTGGAAGTGTAATCTTCCAGAAACATTCCCAGCCTGAACCACCATCAATCTTAGCTGCTTCATACATTGCCCTGTCAATTTTCTGCAATGCTGATATAAATATCAGTATCTGTACACCTGAATACCAGAGTATTGTAACCATATTCTCAAAAAGGTCTGATATAGGGTCAGCCAGCGCACCTGGCAGCGATGACTCCAATATTGCAGTAATTGCCTGTGTATCAATAGATGTAAGGCTTCCTGCGCCTTCCTGGTTAAGCATCCCAAGTATAGGGCCGCTCACTATAATAACCGGAAGGAAAAATATAAGCCTGAAAAATCCTTTGCCCTTCACATTCTGGTTAAGCATTATTGCTATAATCAATGCGAATACTACTATTATTGGCACTGAAATAATTGTTGAAACAAGATAACTAATCATCTCAGTTGTAAAATCGGTCTGTGAAAACAATATTTCAGTAAAGTTGCCATAGCCTACATATTTGAACCTCATTCCAAGAGGTGTCATACGCATGTTGTGCAATGCATACCTGAAAGATGTTACAAGCGGATATGCAAGGAACACAAGTGCACCAATAATCCAAGGTGTTATAAATAACAGTCCTGCTATTGCATCCCTTTTGGCAAGGCTTCCCTCTTTAAGCTTCCTTTTATTCTTCTTGGCCATCTTATCTTCTTTGCCTGGATTTTTTTTACTCATTTGCTTCACCTGCCTTATAGGACATAGCATTTACTGTTATATTACCAACAGTCTGTGCCTCATCCGAATAATTCACATACACTTTTGCACCATTATCATATGTTACAACTGTAACACCATTATCAAGCTTCTCATTATCTATAATAAGTGCATCAGCAGTTACTTCATTTACCTTTCTAAGTTCCTTATCATACTGTGCTATTGTATCTTTATATGTGTCATACTCTGTACTGAACAGGTTTGATGAATTTGTATAAAGCAGTTTTGATGAATTCTCATATGTAAGATAGAATGAAGGATAAACACCTGCCTCTACCATCTGCAGGAAAAATTCCTGTTTATTTGCCTCAAAATTCACATAATCAGAATACATTGGAATAATCCCTTTAAGCACCATTGACATAAAAGGCACTTCCTGGTTCACATACATATAATCTGATGAACCAAGTGGCATATCAAGGAATGCATCTGTGTTCTTCCAGAGATATGAAACTGGCTCTTCAAGTACCAGGTTTGTCTTGTCATCAACAGACTTAACCAGTTTAGCATATTTATCCTGTGTATCAAGCTTTGAATAATACCTGCTCTTATAGCTGTATGAATACAGAGCATTACTTATACCGCCTACTGCAAGGTTTGAAACACCACTCTTTGTATATGATGATACAAACTTATCCAAATCTGATGTAGTTTTATTAGGTGTAAGGTAATAGAAGGTCTTATAAACTTCTGCCCATTCCTCTTCTTTAAATGTCCTTTTATTAACCTGTTTAATCATATCAAAGGTCATCCTGCTTGTTTCAGGATTAAGGCGCAGTGCATCATTATAAAGATACACATGGTAATTATAACCGTCTGCTTCCTTAATTAAATCTGTAAGCTTGGATGTGCCGCCAATATGGCTGTCAGCTTTATATTTTGTTATAGGCACATTGTAAAGCCCGCCTTTCTGCCATCCTTTATAAACTGATAACAGGCTCTGTACACCTTTGCCCTTAAGCTCACCATACATTTTCTCAATATTTTCAACAGTAGTAACTGTTACTGCACGTGTACCAAAGAGGAATTCCTCCCTGTCAGTACCAAGGAAGTCAACCCTTGTATTGTATGAAGAGTCCTTCTTAGTAATTGCACCAGTATCAAGCAGATAATCACGGTATCTTACTGCCATTGCTGAATAGTCTGCATCTTCACCTGAAAGCAGCATATAGCGCACTTTCATATTAAGATGTGTCCTGTCCTCTTCTGTCCTTTCTATGTTCCTTCCTGATTCTGAATTATTAAGAGGCTGGTTAAATACATCACGCAGCAGGAATTTTGCAAAACAGCGGTTGTAGTTTACCATAACACCATTTGGATGTGCTTCTATACTTGCACGCTGGTATCCATCTTCAACTACTGCAATATAACCAGTCTGCTCATCTGTATGTGCCATTCCAAATACTGGCGCAAGAACCTTATTGGCATCCCTTGACATGTCAAAATCATCCCACAGGTATTCTTTTGTTGTAGTGTCCCTGAAACCTGCGTCTGCACCATAAATCATCTGGGAATAGCCTGTTACATAACGCCCCTCTTTATTATCAAGGTTTATTAATGCACCATTGCCATCTGGGATAAGCATATACCCTTCCCTGTCATCAAGGAAAGAATATCCCATAAACGGGAACACACTTACTGTGCCTATATATGTCCCCTCTTTTTCCTCAACAATATAATCATCTGGTATATTTACAACAAGGTCATCACCCTCAAGAGTTATATCAACTGTAAGACCAAACTTGTAATCAGTATAATAAACTGTTGCAGATAAACCATTATCAATCTTTTTATATTGTATTGTATTAGGTGTGTTAAAAAGGTCAACCTGGTATGTACTGTTTGTTCCAACAATAGCTGTAATAACAATACCTGACTTCATATAGTAATTCCAGGTAGCATTACTATTACCATCATCCTTTTCATCACTTAATGTAGACTCTATAAATTTGCCTGTTTCTTTATTTTCAAGCATTATTGACAGCCTTGGTTTATAAAAATACATTTTATATGTATCATTTTCTGTTATAAACTCATAGTCATCAATAGTAATCCAGTCTTTTTTATCTACCTTTCCAAGAGCGCCTTTCTGTACTACTTCACCATCTTCTTTGATGGTGTTGCCATCGCCCTCCTGGCCTCCAGCTTCTCCGCCTTCCTCTGTTCCTTCTGCTGTTTCTCCAGTATCTTCCGCTCCTGCTTCTGTACCAGCATCAGTGCCAGTTTCCGTACCAGCTTCAGTAGAATGTGAAATACTTGGAACAGCAGATGCAGCAAGGGTCATGGCAGTAACTAATGCTATTGTTTTTCTTAATCTCCTAATTGCCAAGACGATACACCACCTCTCCAATGATTGCACTGATAAACTCAAATACCTGAGCCCAGAGTACATATATAATAAATATCAGCAATGCCACAATTAATATTGTAAATATTGAAAGGCATATAATTTTAAATGTTTCCTGTGCTGTATAGTTATTTACATCCTTTATGGCAAGTATCATAAGCACGATAACCCAGCCATACATTACAACCTGTACAAGTGTAATAAGAAATGCCTCATTATTAGTAACTACATGTGAAAGCACAAATGATACAGGAGTAAGGAATACATAAGGCATAAGGCTGTAACAGAAATATGTATAAATCTTCTTAACAGTTCCTTCACCTTCATTAATTGTACATACAAGGTAATTACATAATGTAACACCTACGATTACAATAATTATTGTTCCTATATCAGATACAAGTTCATATCTTCCTTCCCTTATAGTCTTCTGGAGGAAGCCGCATAAATACTTATTAATAATATACTCAGCAATAAATACTACAAGTATTATTGATGGTGCAGAGAAAGAAGCCCTTCCTTCCCTTGCTATACCATACGAACCATCCGATGGATGTCTCATAAAATACTTTGCATACATTACATTAGAGAATACCTTGTTATTATAGAAACCTTTCCAGATTTCTCTTGGCTTGTTAAATATACCTTTCTTCTTATCAAAATACTTCAATACTTTAATAAGTATATACAGTACAATTATCGCTACAATAAGATTAACTATATTCTTCTTAAGCCAGTTATTCCTTATTTCCCAGAACGCATCAGAATATCCTGGATAATCCTTTGCAAGCTTTGCATAATCTGTTGCCAGGTCATAGTTTTCTTCCTGGAACAATGCACGACCCATAGCTTTATTAGCATAATCAAACATGCTATTCATCTTAAGCACCTGCTCTAAAGGCTCTTTACTTTCTGTATAACGTCCCTTTGAATAAAGGTATAATGCATTATGTAGCAGGCTTGTAAATTCTGAAGGCCTGTATACCTGTATCTGGTTCTTTTCAGAATCAAGCAGGTAGATATTGTCATTTTTATCAATCTTTATACTTGTAACCTGTGTTGAAAGCCCTACACGCTGTGAACCATCATCTTTAGCACCAAATACAAACAGAAGTTCACCCTGCTTATTATATTCATATATATACCCCTTCGTTGAAGCGACATATACATTATCATGGTTTCCTACTGCAACCGCTCCTGGTGACTCATCATATGCATCACAGTTTGTTATAAGATTCTTACCTGCAATATTAAGCCTTCTTAATGAATTAAACTCTTCACCACGTGTAACCGTGTAAATAAGTCCCTTTTCATCAATTGCAAGGTTATCAGGTGTAGAAGGTATATTACTTACCATCTTGGCACGCTGTGCTTCTGTAGCTATTGCACGGCGCAGTACAAGCATAGGGTCTGCAGAAGCTGCATTAGCCCCGAAATAACCAAGGAATGTGCCTCCCTCATCAGGTGATATTTCTACAATACCATTTGTATTAGAAGAACAGATTATATACATAATCCCTGCATCATTTACAACAAGCTTGCTAGGTTTATACTCAATCTTATCACCATAAAGCGGGCTGTCCGGCTTTCCATATTCATTTATTTTATTGCCTTCTTCATCAAATTCGTATACTGCCATCCCTTCTGAATCCGCTACGTATACGTGTTTGTCATCTGTTACAAATACACCTCTTGGAGTATTAAGAATACCTTCGCCAATTATTCTAACTAATTCCCCGGCTTCATTACCAACTATAATTCTGCTGTTTCCAGTATCTGCCACATAGATTTCCCCATCATCTGTTATAAACAAATCATTCGGGCTGCTTAAGAACTCCTCACCAAATTTAATAATGGTTTCGTTTGGCAGATAAGCTGTCTGTGTCTCCAAAACCCTGCCCCAGCCGTCCATTGTATATGTACGGTATGGGGTTTCAGCTGAAGCTGGCACAGCGGCAATTCCGGAAGTAAAAAACACTACAGCTAGAAACATAGTCATAAGCCTTAATATCTTTTTACTTATTTTCATGTCTGCTTCCTTCTCCTCTTTGCAAGTGTTTACTTGATACCTGAATGTGCCATGGTGTTCATGACATTATTCTGTAAAATGACAAACAACACAAGGTTTGGTACAAACATTATCAGCGATGCTGCTGCTGCCATACCCTGCCCGGAAACGGTGTTGTTAGCATTTACCAACGAGTTCATATAGAATGTCAATGTCTTCATGCTGTCATCATTAATATAGTAGTTTGACGTTTCTACATTAGTCCATACCTGCTGGAATATCAAAATTGATGCTGTCGCAATAGCCGGTTTAATCATAGGTACAATAATCTTCCTGTATACCGTAAAGTCCGTAGCCCCGTCTATATACGCCGCCTCTATCAAGGCATCTGGCACCTGTTCAACGAACTGTTTTACAAGGAACAGTGCAACTGGATATGCTACCAGAGGAAATATATGTGCCCAGAATGTGTCAATCAGCCCGAAGTTACATATTACAAGATATCTTGGAATAAGTACGGCAGTTGCCACAAACATAAGAGCGCCCTGGTTAATTGACATCATCAGGTTACGTCCTTTGAACTTAAGTTTTGCAAGTGCAAACGCTGCAAATGTTGTAAATATAAGCGAAAATCCCACTGTAAGCGCTGTAACAATTATACTGTTAAATACATAACGGCTAAGCGGTACGCCTGATGTACGGCTGAACTTTATCAGCTTTGTAAAGTTCTCCATCGAAGGTGACCTTACAAAGAATGTTGGCGGGAACGCAAACAATTCGTCCATCGGTTTAAATGCGTGGTTTGCAATAAATATAATAGGCATTGCCATAAAGATTACCAATGGAAGTAAAATCAGGATAATCTTTATATGGCCCCTCTCAAACTTCTGGGGATTAATTCTTTTTCCTTTATAAGCCATCTGCTACTTCCCTCCTTTATTAGTCTTTTTCTGCCAGAAGAGCATTAGCTCCCTTGGAGAATATCTGTACAATCAGCAACAGCACAACTGAAACAGCAGCTGCATATCCCATTTCATATCTTAAGAAACCGTAGTCCTCGATATGGTTTACAATAAGCTGTGCAGCATACCCTGGTGACGGGTTTCCTGTAAGCTGTGTTGAAATAAGACCATTCTGGAACGCACCAACAACTGCCATAACCGCAGCAAAGAGCATCTGTGGCTTCATCTGTGGCACTGTTATGTAAATCATTTCCTGGAAACGGTTCTTAATTCCGTCAATCGCTGCTGCCTCATAAAGTTCTTCATCCGAGTTAAGAATACCTGCTATCATAGATAAGAAGCCGATACCCATTGAAGACCAGAGACCAATAATAATTACGATTGGCAACAAATACCTTACATCAACAAGCCATATTATAGGCTCATTGATTAAGCCCAGGCTTATAAGCCAGCTGTTCAGAAGACCTGTCTGGTCTCCTGAGAAAATAACCTTCCATAATACTGTCATAGCAACACCGACTGTCATACTTGGTGAATATAAAATCAGTGCAAATATTGTCCTTGGCCCTTTTGTAAGGTTACAAAGCGCCCATGCAAGCACGAAAGAAAGTACGTATCCGCCAATACCTACAACAACCGCATACACTACAGTATTAGGCAGTACAAACTGCATAAATACTTCATCACTTGTTATAAGTGTTATATAATTCAGAAAGCCTACAAATGATGGGAACTGGATTGCGTTAAAGTTTGTAAATGACAGTATAACTGCCAGGATAACAGGCACCAGGATAAATATTAAAAATACAATTGCATATGGTGCCATAAAAATATAGCCATTCCAGTTGGAATTTTCACGCTTCCTGATATTGCTTTTTTGCTTTTTTTCATTATTTGCCATGTTTTTCTCATCCCTCCGTTTTAGCTGGACGGCAAATTTTTGTCCGTCACCTTCCTAATAACCTTTTTACCGTCTCCAGCGTAGGAATTTTATAGTCCTTTATTACAGAACCATTACTGTCATTATAACCAAATTCCTCCAGCTTTCTGTCAAACTCATGGTTTATTGATTTAACAGCCTTGTCAATACGCGTCCTCGCATCTTGCGCATTAACTGCTATATCATTAAATGTATTGCTCATTTCGCGTTCAAGCAGGTATGTACCTGGAACCCTTGGTACGTCTACAACGTTCTTAGCTGTTTCAGCTATAACATTCTTAGCATTTGTTTCCAGAGGGAGCTGCTGGAATGCCTTCATGTTAGCTGTAGGCCATATGTATTCACTACCATATGATATCTGTATTGTCTGCCCGAACATAGCCTGTGTTTCTGCTGATGACCACCATTTAACAAATTCCCATGCCTTCTTCTGCCTCTCATCATCACTCTTAAATATAACACTTGCTTCTGCACATCCACATACAGAACGGTCAATGCTTCCATCTGCCTGTGTGGTACCTGGTGCAAGTGCAATATCCCATGAACTTGCAAGTTCAGGAGCTGCATTAGTAAGCATGTTATATGTTGCATAATCTGCAATTCCAAGAGGCATATCACCATTCCTGAAATGCTGGTAGAAGTTATCAATATTTACAGGCAGGTTGTATATTGTGAAGAGGTCAGTAAGTGTTGTAAAACCATTAACTGTAGCCTCGCCGCCAAGCGCTGTACCCTCTGCTGCTGTAGGGTAATACAGTGAACCGCCCTGCTGTACAATAAGAGGAGTAGTTCCATGGAAGTTCCTCATAAGTATCATTCCGGCTGTAGGGTAATAGAAGTTAAGACCTCTCATCTGAAGGTCAGGGAGAATATCTATTACTTCCTCCATTGTCTGTGGAACTTCAATTCCAAGCTTCTCCATAATATCTGAGCGGTAGAACATTACCCAGAAGTTCATTGTTTCAGGCATTGAATAGATGCCATTGTCAATACATCCTGTCATAAAGAAACCTGGCTCATAGTCTTTTGCTGCCTCTTTAAAATCATCAAATTCCATCATATTAACAAGCGCCCCCCTTATAGCAAGCTCATAAGGCACTGTATAGTTAATACCTGTTGCAACATCTGGTGTGCTGCCTGATGAATTTGAAAGAACAAGTTTATACTGGTCAGGCATAATACTTATATCAACCTCAATACCAGTTTCAGGCGTAAAGTATTCATCAATCATCTTCTGCATAATCTGCACATACTGGTTTGAACGGTTTACCCATACCTGTATATGGTCTTCATTAGTATTCTTTGTTGAATATGCCTGTTCTGTAAATGAAGCTACAAACCTTTGTATATTCATCCATGCTGATTTAAACACACCTGGCTTCTTAGGGAGCTCTGCGCCCTCCTGGTATATCCACAGACGGTCAATAGCAATGTCATTTGTAATCAGGTTATCTACTGCTGTCGCAAGGAAATGCGTTACAGAACTCTGGCTTGTTGTAAGCTCTGCTATACGGTATGGTATTTCATCCGGGCTGTCTGCAAGGCTTTTAAGCTGCTCTGCTGCAATAAGAAGTGATGACATAACAGCAACACCCTTGTCACTGTCGCTCCACTTTACAGCGCTTTTCTCTAACTCCACAAGCCTGTCATAATAACCATAAAGAGTATCTTCAATACCCGGGATATACCTTGTAAGTTTTAAATCCCTGTATTTATCAGCATTATTACCCGCAACTTTTGTAATCTCAAGTGCAAGGTCATTTACTTCTGACATTATAACGTCGATTTCTTCCATTATGTAACAAATAGGTGCCATGCTTATTGTAAACGAAATTGTATGGCTTCCTTTATCAAGGTTCACGCTTAATTTATTGCCTTCGCTGTCCTCAAGCGTAGAAGTTTTATACTTTGTAGAATAAGCCATGCCATATGAACGGAATGCCTCATTTGGAATTTCCCCGTCTACTTCAACATCCACAAATACCGGGAAGTCTGTTTTCTCAGACTGGCGGTAATTAAGCGCAATATAATAATTGCCTGCTTCTGGTGCATCAAATGTATATGTCACTTTCTGTCCTGCTGAATTAAATGAGTCCGAATCAAGCGTATTTAATACTGTATCTTTTACTTCATAAGGGCTTAAGCTGGTATCATATTCAGCTACAGCATGGATTGCTGAATCGTTTGTAAAGCCGTACTTCTCGCCTTCAATTTCAACAATGTTGTTGCCCTCAGCTTTTTCTGAGCCATTATAGGCAGCATCTTTTACTGGTGCATCAAGGGTAATACCACCTAAAAGTGCATTTCCCTCTTTAATGTAAAACTCTAAAACATGTTTTCCTTTCTTAAGTTCCAGCTTAAGCGGTTCTGAGTGGCGGTAGCTTGAATCCTTAATATACTTTTGTTCCCACTGGATAACCTTTTCTGGAACCGTTACGGTTTCATTGTCATAACGGTCATAAGATGGTTCATCATTAAGTTTCCATGTAGTGTCAAATTCAAGGTTTCTGCTCTCATAGAAAGGGTATGTGCCGTCAACAGACATACTTGCCTTGACAGGCAGTATAGAATCATCATATGAAAGGTAATCAAGCTTTGCACAGTAAAGCCCGTCTTGTGGTACATCAATCTCAAATTGTACCTTATTACCCGCTGAAACTTTCAGTACCTTGCTGCCTCCACTGTAACCTTGTGTGTCTTCAGTCAGCTTAGACTGGAAATCCTCTGGTGTGCTGTCTCCAGCAGGAAATACAAGGGCGCTGCCAGTATAATCCTGCAATGTATACTTTGCGCTCATTACAGAATAGACTGTACCTATACGTTCACTTGAATATTCCCCAGACACACTGGCGCTTGTGCCTGCTTTAGCATCCTTCGCGGTATCTGTACTTCCACCAGAACCTGATGTGTCTGGCGCTGCACTGGCTCTGTAGCCAGCACTAGCCGCTGTAAGGGCCGCAAGCATTCCAAGCAGTACTGTTTTCTTAACATTACTTTTAATTTTCTTGTGCCGCATAACATCCTCCTTTAAGACTTAAATTTTTTCTCCCTTTTATGTTTTTATAAAATACTTTAGCTTATTTAATATTACTATTATAATCACCAAAAGTCAATACCAGGCTCTATATTTTATTGTGATATTCTATTGTATTTACATCTTTTTTTACATTTTTTCCGGCAAAATGTATACACTTTATACAAAACCATCAATTTATCCTTATGGCACTATGCACAAAAGGGCACTTCCATCTTTGTTAATAATAACGTTAACAAATAACCAAAATGCACACATAAACCTAAAACAAATCCTGGAAAATGGCAGAAAAAAGGCAGGAACATAATATTCCTGCCCGTGCCTGGTTCTTATTGTTACTTCTTTAATTTGTATATTTTTCTTGCTATATATGCCAGTGAAGTTATTACGGTCAGTACCGCCGCATATTTTAGTATTGAATCAAACTTTACATGCCAGACATTTAAAAGTATAAGCGAGAACAAGAGCAGAACTGCCATCCAGTATAAAAACGCCAGTCCTGTAACTACCACCCATGCCAACACACTTTTAGCCACATCTATTGCATGTTCCTTTATCACCTTTATATCACTTTTCTTTATGCTGTCCAATATACACACCTCATCTGCCTGTTAATATTTAACACCCCATATACTCTCGTTGCCACCAACTGCTGAGAATGTCATTACAGGTGTACCTGCTTCATCATTCATTTTACATAATACACCTTTATAATCAGTTTTGCCATATGAAATATTTACATAATAACTGCCTTCTTTAAATTCCCATGTACCTGTAATCCTGTCACCATATACATTTCCCTTTTCTGTAAGTATCAGCTTAAATGGCTCTGCAATAGTCCCGTCCACCATTATGCCCTGGTTTATTACATAATACTCTCCTGCCACCTCTTCTTTATTATAGCCTGTTTCTGAAACAGTTTCACCATCTGTTGCATAAGGAAGCATACATGGCCAGCCATCTTCATTAAGTATATACTGGTGTACACGTGGCTCATGGAATTCAGTACCATTGTCAAAACGTGTATGGTTTACTATGTATTTCCTGCCATCATCATCTATAAACGCTGAGTTGTGGCCTGTTGCCATATACGCCATTTCAAGGCTTGGAAACATATAGTTGCCTGAAAGCTTAAGCCCGAAATATGAATGGTTCCCATTACCAAGTTCAGGCTTCTTGCCATTCATGTCTACATATTCACCATCAACTTTATCTGAGCGGAACACCCTTATCTGGTACCCGCCTGTCCTGTTAAGACTGCCATATGACACAAACAGGTAATAATACTTTGACTCCTCATCATATAAAATATAAGGCGCTTCTATTGACGAATGTCCGCCACCTATAAGACGCTTGCCAAAATAAGCATCTACATCATTATCAGGGTCAGCTTCAGGATGTATTACTTTCCCTGTCTCTTCATCAAGTTCAAGTAAAAAGATACCACCCGAGAATGAGCCATATACCATCCAGAACTTTCCGTCTGTATCATGGAATATCGTAGGGTCAATTGCATTTGGCCAGTTCATAAAATCATACTGGTCATCTTTTGTTATGTAGTGCTCTTTTGCATATTCTTCTGTAACATAATCAAGCACATCTGTGTCTTTTAATGTTTCACTGTTAAAGCCTGAACATATCAGGCTGCCCTGCCAGTCAAATTTACCTTCAGGATCTTTTGATGTTGCATAACATAAGTTTGAGGCATTAAATGTTGATGAAGTACATAAATACATATAATAAAGCCCCTGTTCCTCATTATAAATAATATCAGGCGCCCATACATGTGTAGCACCATCATCCGTAGGGATTGCTGAAAATAAATTCCCTGCATAGTCAAATACATGTTTTTTCATCATCATATCCCCATAAACCGGGTTTGTTGCCCCATATCCGTCTGCAACACTTGTCCATGTTTTTAAGTCTTTTGATTTGGCGGCTGTCATATGTGAACCATAAATATAATACTCATCTTTTATTTTAATAATTGATGGGTCATGAACACTCACACCTGCATTAACCTTGCCTGTTTTAATGCCATCAAGGTTTACAGTAAAATCTGCATTAGCATACTCCTCTTCAGGTTCTGGTGTCTCTTTCTGGTTTGTGCCCTCCTGTACTGCCCCCGCTGGTTTTGCTGCTGGCTTTTCACCTGCAAATTCTGCTACAAGCGCAACAGCACCGCCTGCCAGTATGCCAGCCAAAGCGCCTAAAGCTAATTTTTTGTAATCTGCCATATCTTCTCCTCCTTGTTACGTGGATAAAACCACTATTTTTTCTCCTTAATCCACTATATCAGAAAACGGGTGTTTAAGCAATATATAACTATTATAATAAGCCCAGGCAGGAACTATAAATAATCCCTGCCTGGACTTACCTACTACCATCTAATAAACAAATTTTACTTGTTAGCATTAATATAATAATTGCATATAGATATTTTTACTTATTTCCTTTTGTAAGCTCATATGCAATTTTTAACAGACGTTCTACATTTTCTAAAGTATTAGGTTTAAAACGTTCTAATGTTGCCACAATTTCATTTTCTGCTTTATCCGCATTCTCACCAATCATAATATAATCCATACTTACATCCAGGGCTTTCGACAAATTTAACAATGTTACTGCTGAAAAACCTTTTTTATTATTTTCAATCTCATATAAAAATTTTTCTGATATTTTTGCCATATATGCAAGCTGTTCCCTTGTATAATGTTTTTCAGTCCTTAATTGTAAAATTCTTTCTCCTGCTGTTACTTTTTTCGCATCCTCCATTATAAAGTACATCTCCCCCTTCAATCCGATTATAGCATTACATATTTGTTTACAAAATGTGCAACAGCTACAATTGAGATGAACTTTTGTTCCTCTTGCCTGGCGAAAACTGCTGTCTGGCCTTATAAACAGCAAATTCACAACAGAAATTTAATGGTAACATTTAATGGACTTTATTTTGCAAAAATTGTATAAATCCAGTATATCATGCCTAAAATCCATGAACTGAATATTCCATATAAAATTACAGGTCCTGCAATTGAAAATATCTTACACCCCACACCAAAAACATCCCCTTCTGCCTGGAACTCAATAGCAGGTGAAACAACAGAATTGGCAAAACCAGTAATAGGCACAATGCTTCCTGCGCCTGCAAACTGCCCAAGCTTCTGGTATATATTAAGACCTGTAAGTATTATGCTTATTCCTATTAAAGTCATTGTACTATAAAGCCCTGCAAGCTTGTCATCATTTCCCATTGATTTATATATGCTGCAGAATATTTCCCCTAAAAGACAAATACTGCCACCTGTTATAAACGCTTTTATACAATTTAAAAAAACATTGTTTTTAGGTGTCATATTTTTTACATATTCATTATATTTTTCCTTCTGTAAATTACTGTCTTTTTCATTTATAATCTCCTCTATTCCAGGATTATCCCTGTCTTTTTCTTTCATAAAAACCCCCTTTTACAACTAAATACCACCACAGAAAAATAACTGGTATAATGTACCAAGGCCTTTGCCCAGTGCAAACATAACAACAATTACTGGTATCCCCGTTTTTAAACCAATCCTTTTAAAAAGAATTGGTATTACTTTCAGGCTCTCGGCAAGCGACATAGCAAGTGCACCTGTAAATATTCCTGCAAACACACCAGCAACAGCTATACCAGCAATGCCAATATGCACATTTAATTTATATACAGTTATAAGGCTTCCTACCGTCCCGCCAAGTGCTATTGCTGTTTCCATTTTATATATATCACAGCCAATTTTCATGCCACCTGCCAGCCTTGGCACTACCTTGAGTATGGTAATAAGTGCAAATGTCCCGGCAGCTACTGAAATACCACCAGAAAACCCGATTACAGCCAGAACAATATTCTGGAAAATTTCCATTCCAGCACCGCCTTTCCAGTTTATTTTATCATTTTACCTTCCCTTGATGAGTCTGCAATTAAAGTTTTATTTAAATCCTCTTCAAATGTGCGCATTTCCATATGGAGAGGTGTAGGGTCATCATGGACTTTGGCACTTTTAAAATGATTGTAAAATCCCAGTATACCTATAGGAATCCCAATGCTGTATGCAATCTCCAGAATTGAACCGTCTGATTTATGCACACCTGTTACAAAATAGTAAAAATCATTGAATACATCCCCCACACTTACATCTGTGTTAAATGTCATAATTGTAAATGCCGAGCCAAAAAAAACAATAAGTGAAACAAATATAAGCTTAATATATTCAAGCCATTTTTTATCTGGCTCTGGCATTTTATATTCTACAATAAATTCTGGTTCACCAATATTCTGTATTGTAACACCAGGGTAATACTTCTGTATTATCCCAATAACTTTTATAACCGAAAAAGTAAGGATTTCATTCTTATTTCCTTTAACAGTATATAAAACTGTATTTCCTATTTCCTTAACCATATTGTTATCAGGTGAATATATCTCTGCTACATCCTGCAACAATATTTTTTTATTTAATACTTGTACATTCTGGTCAATTTTAATATAAACCACATCAGCTTTCATTAACTTTTCCATCCTTTATATAAAAGTCCCCATGCCGTGCTTTGCATGGCACAAATAGTAATGAAAAATGCTGTTTTAGAATCATTTTTCACACTAGTTACCTGTATCATGCCTTATGCTTTATAGAACAGCATGGATACAGGCATTAATCAGGCAGGTTTAATTTATCATGGCTGAAGCTGAAAGCTGCAATGCCTATATCTGGCTCTTCATCATATGTCCTTTCAACAACCCTTCCATTGGCATATTCAGTCCTTGTATTGCGCAAAGATGCAAGATAACAGACTGTTGTAATAATCATTAAGCAAAAAACAACTGCAATAAGCCATACTTTATTTTTCTTCATAATACCCCTCATTTCTGCGCTTTTAATAATGTCCCGTTACATACGGTGGCTGCGCATTAAAATTTGCAATATTACTTTCCCATTTGCTGCCGCTAATGCCACAAACAGGATTTATAACATGTAATTAGTATGGCTTATATATTTTTTTATATACATAATTTAAAATAAATGTTTTTCAGCATTTTGCTTTTTCACGCATGTTTTTTAAAATTTTTTTCTCAAGCCTGCTTACTTGTACCTGGCTTATTCCAAGCTCCTTCGCAACTTCTGTCTGTGTCATATCCTTATAATATCTGTACTCTATTAATTTTCTTTCTTTTTCATCTAATCCATCTAATAGTTCCTTTAAAAGAATATGGTTTAAAAGTTTTTCTTTCTCCTCATCCTGCGCTGAACCATTAAAACCTGTTCCATATCCGCCATTATTTGCAGAAGCAGAAATATAACTTGCACCTCCCTGGCAATTTTTTACAATCTGGTCTACCATATATATATCTTTGCCTTCTGACTGGTATACAGTCCTGTAAATTGAATCTACTTCACTGTTTGCTTCAAGTGCAAGGACTATATCTTCTGGTGCAAGCTCAGTTGCTGCTGCTATTTCTTTAATTGTCGCTGTCCTTCCAAGTTCCTGCCCAAGTAAATCAGCAGCTTTTTTTACCTTCCATCCATTTTCTTTAATCGTCCTGCTGACCTTAATCATTCCATCATCTCTTAAAAAACGCTTTATTTCACCTGTAATCATAGGTACTGCATAGGTAGAAAATTTTACGCCAAACTGCATGTCAAAATTGTCTATTGACTTAATAAGCCCTATGCAGCCTATCTGGAAAATATCATCAACATCATATCCCCTGCCAGAAAACCTTTTTACAATATTCCATACAAGACCAACATTTTCTTCAACAATTTTGTTTCTTGCTTCCTTATCCCCTGCACGTGCTTTCTTTAATAATTCCATAATGTCCATATGCACATACCATCCTTAACAGCCTAAAATTTATTCCTGCCTTTCAGAAATCCCTATAGTTTTTTCTAAAAAGACCTTTGTCCCTTTGCCTGGGACTGACTCCACTTCCAGTTTGTCCATAAATGCCTCCATAAATGCAAAACCCATTCCTGAACGCTCCCATTCAGGTCTTGTTGTATAAAGCGGCTCCATTGCCTTTTGTATATCATTTATGCCTGTCCCATAATCCTCTATTATAATGCTTATATTGTTATTATGTATATTACACTCCATCACTATTTCGCCTTCTTTATTCTCATAACCATGTATAATACAATTAGTAACGGCCTCTGATACTGCTGTTTTCACATCTGACAGTTCTTCTAGTGTAGGATTAAGCCTGGTTATATATGCTGCCACAACTGTCCTTGCAAATGCTTCATTTTCTGAACAACTCTCAAATATAATCTTCATACTTAACCTCCAAAGCCTTTATTGCATCTCCAGGCGTATCATATTTTTCAATTATCTTATATAAACCTGATATTTTAAATATCCTGTCTACTGCACTTCCTACACTGGTTACGGCTGCCCTTCCTCCAAGGAACATGACTTTCTTATATCTTCCCATTAAAAGCCCTATTCCTGAACTGTCCATAAATCCTACATCTTTAAAATCAAATATCACATGCTTTACATCCCCGGCTTCTATAAGCTTGTCTGAACGCTCCCTTAAAGATAAGACTGCGTGGTGGTCTAAGTCCTGTGTCACATATATAACCAGACAGTTTTTATAAAGTTCATAATGGAATCCTGCCACTTTTTCTTTAACCATATTAACCTCCTTAAATATATTAACTTGGACAACAAAAATACCCTGCCAGAATAACATATAATGTAATTCTGGCAGGGTACTGCCTTTATCTGGTATTGTATCATGGATTTCCTGGTTATACACCAAGTTCACGCAACCTGCTGCTTGCGTCTGCCACCCTTGGTGATTCAGGATAGTCATTCACTATTCTTTCATAGTATTCTCTTGCCTTTTTAGGCTTTGATGTCTGCTGGTATGTCCTTCCTAAGAAATACATCGCATCTGTATTATCAGGATTATACTCAAGTGCCTCTAACAGAAGTTCTTTTGCCTTGTCATAATCTTTAGCACCTGCATATCCATTTTCACCATTATAAGCGTCTCTTCCTTGTATATAAAGCTTCTCACTGGCTTCCCCGAATGATGCCTCTGCAATCTTGTTATATATCTTCTTGGCTGCATCCCCTGCCAGGTCTTTACTATTGATTTTCTTAAGGTTACGGGCCGCCTTTTCCATATCTTCTTCCATAAAAAACTCTGCTGCTTTAAACAATTTATCATATACTTCCAGAAGGCTGCTTCCAGAAGCATTGCCATCCCCACTGAGTTCTTCAATCTCAGCCTGCAGGTCTGAAATTTTAACCTGTAATGTTTCATTCTGGCTTTTTAATGCTGTTAAATCACTGTCTGCTGCCGCCTGGTTTTCACTGTATTTTTTAAAATTATTATTCGCATTTTCTGTCTCTGAAGACTTGATATGTGGCATTATAAAGAAATACATAAGTGCAAGTCCTATGATTATTCCTATAATAACATTTATGAAAGGAAGCACTGATGGCTTCTCTTCTTTATAAGGAGTTATTGTCTTATACTGGTCTGCTTCTTCAAGACGCGGAAGTGTTTTCCTTGTACTGGTTTTAGGCTCTTCTGCCCTTGCAGCCAGAGGGTCTGCTTTCGGGTGGATATCTGAAAGTTCCTGTAAATATGCCAGGGTAGTTGTATTTGTAATATCAATTTTAATAATATTATTCAGTATCCTTAAAGCTTTATTGCGGTTATCTTTCTTGTCCGACATCATATAAAGCAAAGCAAGAAGCTGGCTGGCACGTATAAATTTCGGGTTCTGGCTTGTAACCTTTTTAAGCTGTATAATTGCCATATCCTCATCACCATGCTTTGCAGAATCAAGCGCTGAATTATATTTCCTTATAACCTGGCTGTACATCTCCAGTTTATTAGGGTTAGACTGTATTTCATTTATATACATGTCTGCATCATTGTTTTCTTCCTGGTAATGTTTACTTATAACCCACTCACTTAAAGCAGAAACTATCTCACCTGTCTCAAAGTATATAAGCCCAAGCAGGTTTCTTGCATTAGTATTTAATTTGTTAAACTGGAGGCTTTGCTTAAGGGAAGATATAGCCCCTGTCAAATCCCTTATCTTTGCCTGTCCAAGTGCTTTATTATAATATATATTTGATAAGCTGATAATCTTCCAGTAGTCCCTTAAATCCTGGCCGCAGTTACTACACCTTGTTCTCCTGAATGGTACAGCAGCATTACATCTTGGACAGTTCATGATTCCTCCACCCATTCTATAGATTTTTTATCAATGGTCTCATTGCCTGGTACAGTATTATTTATAATGGACTGTACTAAATCAGTAACATCTGTTGTCTTATTGCCATAAATAGCATCCTCTGCCTGCTCAATATCAAGGCTTGGCTGGAATTTAGCCAGCTCTGCTTCAAAATCCATCTTACACTACCTCCTGTTAATCATCAACAAATATCAGCCGCAATTACCGGCATAAAAGCATACTATTCGCCAATATTATACACAATAATTCCCGCCCCACGCCTTGCATATTCTACGTGATGGTTTTCTTCTGTAACTAACACCTTTACTCCATTGATAGTTATGGCAGTCCCTGGATTTACAACTTTGTTGATAGTAATTTTGGCAAGGTTTGCCTTGCCCATCTGGTCAAGTATTTCCTGTTCTCTTTTAGTAAGTTCATTAACCCTTGTATCACATTCTATTTTGCTTCTCATAAGCTGTATGCGCTTTTTGGACAGTTCAGGATTATCTCCTTTGCTTAATGCCTGCTGTACTTTTTCAAGGGCATCAACTACTGTTTTAAGCGATCTTTCGCTGTCTTCTTTATTCTGCTTGCACTGTGCCAGAAGTGCAAATAAATCACCATCTACACCTGCTTTTATCTCTGTCCGCACTTCTGACATATTACCTATAATATTAGCGCTGATATACCTCATCGCTGATACAGAACCACCAACTATTACACCATATTTACCAGAAACAATTATATCCTGTCCTGCTTCAATCCTGGTGTTCATAATAGCATTAGCCTGTACATCACCTTTACATGTTATGCTTGACTGTTCAAAAAACTTGCCTTTTACAGAACCTCCTGCTTCTATTGAACCTTTTCCATTGCCCTGCATGCCATTTTTCAACACAACATCATTCTTTGCAGAAAGGGTTGCCTGCTCAACATACCCATCAACAATTATAGAACCCTTTTGTGATGTTACACTGACACCTGAAAAGACATTCCCACGGATGTGTATATCATTCTGGAATTCAATATCCCCTGTAGTAAATGATACGTCCCCTTCTACGACAAGTTCTTTATCTACAACAAGCCTTTCTGCAATATAAGTCACCTTGCCATCATACTTTGCTGTATATTCTGTGCCTGTAGGGTCAATTACAAATCCCTTGCCCTTTATTTTGGCTAAGTCTTTACCTTTCTTGGCAAGGATAGACCCGCCAAACACATTTATACCATCCTTACATGGTGCAGGCGGATGGTATACAACAAGACGTTCCCCTTCTACAACAGACGGGACACTTCCATATTCTGAATAATCAACCGAACCATCTTTTAAAATCTTTGGCCTTGTATCAATATGTGTGTCAAACAAAAATTCATACCAGCCATCCTTTCCATCGGTTGCTGGAGTTGATTGTGCAAACTTCACTGTTCTGTTATAAATGTTATTATCCAGCATATTCTTTATTACTTCTGTACTTATGCCATGGACTACACCTATATCCTTTGCAAGCTTCAAAACGGATTCCAGCGTATTTTCTGTGCCTTCACTTGGTGGCGCTATACATATATAGGCTGCATTTTCATCATCGGACACTGATATCTGTATATTACATATACTACTTCCTGCCTCTACCATATCTTCCTGCATAAAATCCCTCCTCTGTCACCATATTTCCAACCAGCATTTTTATTAAGAGCAGAGTTACTTATTCTGATTATATATGAGTTTGCTATATATTGCAATAACCCATACAATTGTTAACTAAAACTTAACACTTTTGCAACTTCGCAGCCTTTTCTGATTTTTTAATTTTGTAACTTTAAAAGCTCTTCTTCTACTTTATCCATCATTGCCTGGTATTTAACCAGCTTTTCTTTTTCTTCTTCTATCTTCTGTGCAGGTGCTTTTCCCATAAATTTTTCATTGCCAAGCATTCCGTTTACACGTTTCAATTCACCCTCAAGGCGTTTCTTCTCTTTCATAAGCCTTTCTTTCTCTTTTTCAAAGTCCACAAGGTCTGAAAGCGGCATGTAAATTGTTGCGTTGCTGATAACTGCTGATACTGCATTTTCTTCTATTCCTGCTTTATCTGTCTGTACTGCCACTTCTGATGCATAGAGCATATGGGCAAATGAACCTGAAAGCCTGCGGTACATATCTGCTTCTTTTGCACTGTCTGCCACTATATACACTTTTGCCTTGCGTGATGGCAGGACTTCCATTGAAGTACGTGTATTACGCACAGCCCTTATAACTGCTTTCATAATACTGGCATCCTGTTCTGCTTCTTTATTATCCCAGTCTTCTTTATATTCCGGCCATGAAGAAACCATTATTGATTCTTCTTCTGGCTTAATTGTACAGAAAATTTCTTCTGTAATAAATGGCATAAACGGATGCAGCAGTTTAAGTGAATCCACAAGCACTGTTTCAAGTGTCCAGAATGCAGCATTAGCTGCCTTACTGTCATTTTCTTTATTAAAAAGCCTTGGTTTTACAAGTTCAATATACCAGTCGCAAAATTCAGTCCAGATAAAATCATTTATTTTCTGTACAGCTATGCCAAGTTCATATTTCTCCATGTTTTCTGTGACTTCCCTGGCAAGTGTATTAACGGCTGAAATTATCCATTTGTCAACGGCATATAAATCATTATATGCGGGCTCTGTAATTTTGTTGTCACCAAGGTGCATAAGGATAAAACGCGAAGCATTCCACACTTTATTGGCAAAATTACGGCTTGCCTCTACACGTTCCCAGTAAAAACGCATGTCATTGCCTGGTGCATTACCTGTAACAAGTGTGAAACGCAGTGCATCAGCACCATATTTATCAATTACTTCTAACGGGTCAATCCCGTTGCCAAGTGATTTGCTCATCTTGCGCCCCTGTGAATCACGTACAAGCCCATGTATAAATACTGTATCAAATGGCACTTTGCCCGTCTGCTCTATTCCAGAAAACATCATACGCATAACCCAGAACGGAATTATGTCATATCCCGTAACAAGTGTACTTGTAGGATAGAAATAATCCATTTCTTCTGTTTCTTCTGGCCACCCAAGCGTTGAAAATGGCCACAATGCAGATGAAAACCATGTATCAAGTGTGTCAGGGTCCTGGCGCATTGGCTTGCCACACTTAGGGCATGTAGCACTGTTTTCTTTAGTAACTGCCATCTCACCACATTCATCACAATAAAACGCAGGTATCTGGTGTCCCCACCAAAGCTGGCGTGATATACACCAGTCACGTATATTTTCAAGCCAGTGGAAATAAGTCTTCTCAAAATGTGGTGGCACAAATTTTGTATCGCCATTTTTTACTGCATCTATTGCAGGCCTGGCAAGTGCTTTCATAGATACAAACCACTGTTTTGAAACCCTTGGCTCTACTGTAGTGCCACAGCGGTAGCATGTGCCTACATTGTGGGAATGGTCTTCTGTTTTGAGAAGCGCCCCCTCTGCTTCAAGGTCTGCTACTATGGCTTTCCTTGCCTCGTACCTGTCCATTCCTGCATATTTAGGATAATCATCTGTAATCTTTGCATCATCTGTAAGCACATTTATAATTTCAAGGTTGTGCCTTAACCCTACCTCAAAATCGTTAGGGTCATGTGCTGGTGTAATCTTAACAACACCTGTACCAAATTCCATATCTACATATCCATCTTCTATTACTGGTATCTGCCTGTGCACAAGTGGCAAATCAAGTGTCTTGCCAACCATATGCTTATAACGGCTGTCATTTGGATTAACTGCTACTGCCGTATCGCCAAGAAGAGTTTCAGGACGTGTTGTTGCAAGGTCAATATATCCTGTACCATCTGTTGTTTTATACCTTAAATGCCAGAAATGCCCTGCCTGGTCTTCATACTCAACCTCTGCATCTGAAATAGATGTAAGACATTTCGGGCACCAGTTAATAATACGCTCTCCCCTGTAAATTAATTCCTTGTTATAAAGTTTAACAAATACTTCCTTAACTGCCCTGTTGCAGCCCTCATCCATTGTAAAACGCTCCCTGTCCCAGTCACATGATGAACCAATCTTCTTTAACTGGCTGACTATGCGTCCACCATACTGCCTTTTCCAGTCCCATACTCTTTCAAGGAATTTTTCCCTTCCAAGTTCCTCTTTGGAAATACCTTCGCTCCTAAGCGTTTCTACTACCTTTGCTTCTGTAGCAATAGAAGCATGGTCTGTACCCGGCAGCCACAGTGCTTCATAACCCTGCATCCTTTTAAAACGTATTAATATATCCTGTAATGTATTGTCAAGTGCATGTCCCATATGAAGCTGCCCTGTAATATTTGGCGGAGGCATCACAATTGTAAAAGGTTTTTTATCCTTATTGGCCTCTGCATGAAAATATTTCCTATTAACCCATTTTTCATAAGTCCTCTGTTCAATATCAGAGGGATTATAATTCTTATCTAATTCTTTAGCCATAAAATCCTCCCCATGCCGCTTTCTGCTGGCATAAATATAAATAAAAATAAAAAAACCCTCTGCCTGTAGCAAAGGGCGGATGTACCGCGGTACCACCTTTAAACACAATAATAAATGCTGTAATATATATGCGCTTATTACTGCCTCTTACATCTGTAACGGGATGTCCCGCTGTTTCTTACTAAAATCCAGATAACAATTTTTTCAGAAACAGTGCTCAAAAGCTACCTTCCACAGCATTAGTTCCTATGAAGCCTTACAGCCTCCGGGCTTTCACTCTCTTAAGGCATATGCTGCGTACTCCTCTTTATCACGGCATTTAAATATTATTAATAATGCTGGATATTATATGCCATTATCCGGCATATAATAAATCCTCTGGCAAATTTTTATTTAATTAAGCAATTTTAGATTTAGCAATTTCAACAAGTGCTGCAAAACCTTCCGGGTCACTAATTGCCATTTCTGAAAGCATCTTCCTGTTAAGGTTGATATCTGCAAGTTTAAGCCCATGCATAAGCCTGCTGTATGAAAGCCCGTTAATACGTGCTGCTGCGTTAATACGTGCAATCCAGAGTCTCCTGAATTCCCTTTTTCTCTCTTTCCTGCCTGAGAAGGAAGAATTAAGAGCCCTCATAACGGACTGTTTTGCAACTCTGTACTGTTTAGACCTTGCTCCTCTGTAACCCTTTGCAAGTTTTAATATCCTTTTATGTTTTTTCTTTGCATTTAAACCGCCTTTAACACGTGCCATCTTAATTTTCCTCCTTAATTATTTTGAATATGGTAACATACGCTTCATCATTTTAGCGTTTGTAACATCAACTTCTACTGCTTTTCTAAGCCTTCTTTTTCTTTTTGGTGATTTCTTTGTTAAAATATGGCTTTTATTTGCATTCATTTTCATAAGCTTTCCCGTTCCTGTAACTTTAAAACGTTTAGCTGCTGACCTCTTTGTTTTTAACTTTGGCATAATTATATTTCCTCCTTAACTTGTGATTATATCTATATTAAGCCATTTACCGGACTGTAGAATCCTCAAATGCCTGGCTTTCCATAAATACTGCCTGTATTGCAGGCAACTCCTGCCAGTTTTTATACAACCAGCACCAGTCTGCATCCTGGTTATAATTCCTGGTCTGAAACTAGCGTTTTTGTGATAAAAACATAACCATTGAACGCCCTTCCATCTTTGGCGCTTTATCTATTACAGAAATATCCTCAAGCAGTTCATAGAAGCTGTCAAGAATCTGCTTACTATAACTTATATGTGCCATTTCACGCCCACGGAAACGGAGTGTAACCTTAACTTTGTCACCTTTCACCAGAAATTTCCTTGCCTGGTTAGCCTTAGTATTAAGGTCGTTTTTGTCTATATTAGGTGAAAGCCTGACTTCCTTGACTTCCATAGTCTTCTGCTTCTTCTTGGCTTCCTTTTCTTTACGCGCCAGTTCATAACGGTATTTGCCATAATCAATAATTTTACATACAGGTGGTTTTGCACCTGGTGCAATCTTGACAAGGTCAAGTTCTGCTTCACGTGCCAGCCTCATTGCTTCTTTAGCTGGCATAATACCTAACTGCTCCCCAGTTTCACTAATCAGCCGGACTTCCTTATCCCTGATTCTTTCATTAATCATTAACTCGCTAATGGTAGTACACCTCCAAAATAATATAATATGAAAAAAACGTGGAAAGCAAAGACAATCCACGTTTATCTATTAATATATATATGCATAAAATACAGTAAATATAACTCCTGCTTGTAATATACCAATAATAAAACCCAAGTCATTTAAATATGCTAAGGTGAGAGTGGATTACTCTACTTCGTTGCTGTCTGCAAGCATTACAATGCCAAACAGCAATTGGAATGATAGCATATATGGAATTAGTTGTCAAGTGTTTTTCTGGCTATTACACGTCCGTTTCATAAAATTTCCAGTTTTCCTGTGCTGGCAGACGGACGCAGGGTTCCAATGCCATGCTGGTATTATTCCATTCCAGAGCACGCATTCCGCTACGTCAGCCCACGCAACGGCGCATAAAATCCCAAAGTACGGGATTTAAACGCCGGCGGGGCTGAAGTGCTTCTGTCATGGAAAATACCAGCATGGACATGTGAAACCTGCTGTCTTCTGGCAGACACAGAATTATAACTGGAAATTTTATTGTGTGCTAAATTATTCAGACAAACGGGAGATACTGCGGTA
>JAAWKM010000231.1 GCA_022797375.1 Lachnospiraceae bacterium | reverse complement strand
ATAAAAACCAGCAGCATTAATAGAAATATATAATGCTGCTGGTTTTGTTGTTATTTGGAAATATTTTTGTATAATTGGATATCATGGTGCTGGAGCCAAAAGGTATTTTGTCCCCGGCTGGTATATGCCATATGTTTTATATATCTTTGTATTTGTTAATAATATTACATATAAGGCTGTTAATTTCTTTTAATTTTTTTAAAGGTTCTTCTATCCCTTCAGCACTTCCTTTCCTTAATATTTCCACAACTGGGACGGTGGCTTCATACATTTTATTAAAACCATAGTTGCCTGAAAGTCCTTTTAATGTGTGTGCCCTTTTAAATGCAGTGTTTATATCGCCTTTTGCCAGAAATTCCTCTAATTGCATAAGGTTTTTATCTTCGGTAAACCTGTAAAGGAACTGTTCGTATATTTCCTCACTCCCTATAAAACGTTCAACAGCACCATTATAATCTACGCCAGCATTAACCAGTTCATTTTTAAATTCTTCTGTCATAATCCCACCTCATCTCTAATGTCTAAATCTTTACTTAATGTTTCTAAATAGTGTATAAATACCTGGTTTGTTATTTTTATTATATAACTGCTGTCAAGTTCTTCACGCCGGAAACTTTTCCTGCCCCCTTCCAGTGCCCTGTTCCAAAATTTTAACACATCCCTGCATGGAACATAATAGCAGATATCTACATTGCTAAAATAGATTATTAGAAATGAAATTCCATTCTGGTTCTCAAATTCTTCCATAAATTTAATCTGATGCTTATGTATATTTTGCAACGGAAATGTATCAGTTGCACATTCTTTTGCGTCAAAACACACTGGTATTCCCTGGACATTGCCTATATAGTCAACTGTGCTTTTTTGTTCAAAATACGCAAGTGTAATATGGTGTTTTTCTTTATCTATTTCCATAGGGGTTATTGGGGTTGGTATTTTCTGGACTAAGGCAAGTTTTTCCAGCCGGTATTTGCTGTTGGTATAGTTTAATGCTTCTTCAAGCATTGAGCCCCTTAATCCTCTTGAATTCCATGATGGCATTGTGTTACCTCCTTAAAGCAGTTACATCCATGCCAATGCCTTCCATTATATTTGTGAATTCTTCTGGAAGTGGTGCTTCAAAAATCATGCCCTGGTATTTTTCTGGTATATTGCCAGATATTCCAAATTCAAGCTTCCATGCATGTAGAAGCTGGTGTTTTAACCCGAATTCACGTTTAAATATCTGGTATACATCTTTGTGGCCATATTTGGCATCACCTGCAAGCGGATGTCCTGTACTTTTTAAATGTGCCCGTATCTGATGGGCTTTACCTGTTACAAGATGTACTTTAAGCAGTGTATATATATTAGATCCAATTTTTCCATATTGTAATGGCGTATATTCTGTTATAACCCTTGAAGAACCCTCTGTTTCGTGCCTGGTTATAGTAACATTATTATGGCTGCTGTTTTTAACAAGGTAGCCATCAAGTCTTTTTGCTGAACTTATTTTTCCTTTGGCTATGCAAAGATAATATTTTTTCAATTCCCTGTTCTTAAAAGTACTGTTCATGCACTGAAGCCCTTTTATAGTTTTTCCTGCTACAATAAGACCGCTTGTATTCCTGTCAAGCCTGTTACATATTCCAGCATTAAATACAGCGCCATTATTTATGTCCTGGGATTGTTTTTTTAAATAAGCATTGATATATTCAACAGCAGAAATATCATTTTTATCTGCTTTCTGTGAAAGCATTCCTACAGGTTTGTTTATAATAAGTATATCATTGTCTTCATATATAATATCTGGCATATTACAAGTATTAAATACTGGTATATCTGTTACAGGCATTTCCTTTTTAAAGCCTGCTATGGTTTCGTCGGAAAGGAAGAGTTTAATTTCATCATTTTTTACAAGCCGTTCCATGCCTTCTGCCTTTTTACCATTAAGGACAATATTCTTTTTACGCAGCATTTTATAAAAAAAGCTTTTAGGTGCTTTAGCCATAAATTTACAGAGAAATTTGTCAAGCCTTTGTCCTTCGTCTTGTGAAGTAACTTTTAATACCTGCATTTTTAATCCCCTTTAGACCACAAGTGATGTAAGATATGATTTAACATTAGTTTCCTCTTCTTCATCTATTTCTTGTATTTTAACATTATCTATTTCCCTAAGGAAATTTTTCTCATTATCTAGTACTTTAACTTTATAACCATCTCCCCAGTTATGGACTCCATCGCTTAGGTATTTCTTTATATATTGTATTTCCTGGTTTTTACTGCTGGCAAGTGCAATAACATATTTATTTCCTACTGCAATGAAATCAAGGAACATGACTTTTTCAGAAGATGTAACAAGCATATCTGCAAAAAGCTGCATTTTGCCATCAGTATGTCCTTTTATCCTGTCATATGTTTCCCTGTCTGCCGAATGGTAAGGAAATGTTATAATAAACCTGACAAGATATTTTGCGCCTGGTAGTACAAACAGGACCGCTATAACGGAGAAAATATTCCTGTTGGACATTTTATTCAATAAAAGCCCGGCTATAAAAACCGCAAGCCCAGCCACCACCATTAGTATTACACCTGTCAATGCTTTCTTTTTCCTGTTATTGATATATCCGTAACCGCCCTTTTGTATTTTCATATTTGCCACCGTCTTTCTTCTTTTCATAATGCTACAGCATACGCCATCCAGCATTATATTTATTTTTAAGCCTTCCATGTCCATCTGCTTTGCCCCAGCCAATAGGAAAGCCATCAACATCTACCAGTACCCATCCTTTGTAAGAAGCATTAATATTTATGGTTTCGCCTTTAAGATATTTTATAACATTAATATCTGAGGATTTAAGGTTTAAAATGTTTTTATATGAGTAAGGCAGTGCTGCAAGTGCAAGCTGGCATGAAGGTTCAAAGTGGTTTTTGGCATAACCTGCCAGAAGTCCGTTCTGTACTACCCTTAAAAGCTTAGTTTCTGGCATTTCTGCATGTATAAGCTGTATCATATCTTTATGTTTTACTGGATAATAATTATCAAAATATTGTTCTGGTATAAATTCTTTTATTTCTTCAAGCCAGTTGTTGTTTGTGTTGTCTTTTTTATTGTGGCTTTTTTTATTTTGCTTATAATATGGTTTACATACTTGGGGAGTGTTAGTGCATGGCACACTATGTCTGTTTCTTTTTTTAAGAAGTGCTGCAAAATGCCCTTCACCCTTTGCAGTATGTGGGAATATCCTTATACAATTTTCAAGTGTGGCGCTGCCGCCAGCAAGCATGTCCGGCCTGCCAGGAGAGAACCCTTCTTTAAATGGCACGTTGCATATTTCCATATCTTTATAAGTATCTGTAAACCATTTTATCATGCCCTCATCTTCTTCAATTGAGAATGTACATGTTGAATATACAAGGCTTCCGCCTGGTTTAAGCATGTTATAAGCTTTATTTAATATATCTTTTTGTATGTCTGTATAATATTGTGGTCCTTTACTAAGCCAGTCTTTAAGCATATCAGGTTTGCGCCTGAACATTCCTTCACCAGAACATGGGACATCTAACAATATTTTATCAAAATATTCTTTAAAATGGAGTGAAAGGTGTCCAGGTGTTTCAGCTGTAACTATGATATTAAAAGCTCCTGCTATCTGGAGGTTTTTTATAAGTGCAGCTGTCCTTGAAACACTTATATCATTGGCAATAAGCAGACCGCTTCCATTAAGTTCTGATGCTATTGAAACAGATTTGCCTCCAGGTGCTGCACATAAATCAAGTACTTTATCACCTTTATTTATAGGAAGTATTGAAGCAGGAAGCATTGCACTTGGTTCTTGTATGTAATACAGTCCTGCAAAATAATATGGATGTTTTGATATTTCTGTTTTACTGGCATTGTTTATGATAAAGCCAGTATTGCACCAGGGGACTTTTTCTGTATCAAAAGGGCATATTTTCTCCCAGTCCTGTAAGCTGGTTTTAGCTGTATTAATTTTTATTGCTGTTAATGGTTTTCCAGAAAAGCTTTCAAGATACTTCTTGTAACCATCTT
>JAAWKM010000029.1 GCA_022797375.1 Lachnospiraceae bacterium | reverse complement strand
GCTGTTTTTGCATTTTTCTTGTGTGAAATTGTAATGATTGTTAGACAGCGTTTTTTGCTGTCTTAGAATCATTTTTCACACTATTTCCAGTTATCCTGTACTGGCGACGGACGCAGGGTTTCTGTGTCCATGCTGGTATTTTCCATTCCAGGAAAGCATGTCGCAGACATGGCTTTTGCACGCATTCCGCTACATCAGCCCACGCAGCGGCGCATAAAATCCCAAAGTACGGGATTCAAGCGCCGGCGGGGCTAAAGTGCTTCTGTCATGGAAAATACCAGCATGGACATGTGAAACCTGCTGTCTTCTGGCAAACTTAAAATTATAACTGGAATTTCTATGAAACAGACGTGTATTTTTAAATAGATTGGATATACTTTTGGCGGCAAATGCTTTAATATTATCTTATTATAGTATTGCATTAATATAGATAATTTATAAGCTGGTAAATAATTACATATAGAAGCATAAGTAAAAAGCAAAGATAAAGAAGAGTTCACTAAATAGTAAACCCTTCTCTATCGATAAAATTATTATTTCAACCCCACAGGATTATCCTGACTAAATTTATTATATCACATTATATTTGGTATTTCAATAAGTTTATTGATAGTATTTAGGATTATACTATTGATTATATTGGAAAAATATGCTATATTCATTTTAAGAAACAACCATATTACATAATTGTATTGACATAATTTTATTATAGAATAGGAGATTATTATGGATGGAAAGTTAAGAAATATGGCATCTTTATATATATTAAACGGGGATGAAGTGCTTCTTCTTTTCCGCCAGGGTGGCAGGGTAGTAAATAATGTCTGGACAGGTTCGGCAGGAGGTCATTTTGAAACTTTTGAGCTTAATGATGCACGTGCTTGTGTATTGCGCGAGTTAAAAGAAGAACTTGGAGCAGATGAAAATGATATTAAAAACCTTTTATTAAGGTATGTTACTTTACGGAGGACAAAAGATGAAATCAGGCAGAATTATTATTTTTTTGCAGAATTAAGGGATAATGTAAGCAGGGATTTTATATCTAATGAAGGAGTAACCAGGTGGTTTAAATTTCATGAACTGGCAGCACTGGAAATGCCTTTTACTGCCAGTTTTATTATAAAACATTACATGAAGACTGGTTGTAAGACAGATGTTGTTTACGCTGGTGTTGCAGATGGAAATAAAGTCGTTTTTACAGAAATGCCAGCATTTTAATTTGCTTCCATATATAGCATTATGGTAAATATATTCCCGCTGCCTGATGTTCTAAGGTTAATATAACCCCCTTGTTTTACTATAATTTCACGTGCAAGATAAAGTCCTACACCAAGCCCTTCCTGCTGGTTGCTGTTCTTTCCCCTGTAAAATCTCATAAAAACGTTGTTACGTTCTTCATATGGTATAATATGGTTTTCATCTATTACAGATATTTCTGCAAACATCCCAATGCGGCGTACATACATATATATGGTATTTCCGCTATTTCCATATTTAATAGCATTGTCAAGAATGTTAAATATAGCTTCAGCAGTCCAGTTCCTGTCATGTTTTAATTCTATTTTATCTTTTTCGTTATATTGGATTTCAATGCCTTTTTGTTGTGACTTGGTGTAAACATCTTTTACAGCTTTAAGTATGGTGCTATTAAGGCTTTGCTTTTGCATTTTTAACTGTATAATACCGCTTTCCAGCCTTGAAACTTTAATTATATTTTCTGAAAGGAAATTAAGGCGTTCTACAGACACACATATAATATCTATATATTCTTTCTGTTGTCTGGCAGTAAGCTGTACATCATTAAGGAAACTGCTGTACATTTTCAAATTAGCTATAGGGGTTTTTAACTGGTGTGATATATCAGAAACAAGTTTTTTAATATTTTCATGTTCCTGTTCTTCTTGTATGCTTCTGTTTTTAAGGATTTTATAAAGTTTAATTACTTTGCTCTGTAATTTTGATAAAACAGTATCTTCATTGTCAGGAAATATTTCTTTTTCATTAATAAAGAGAAGTACATCCATAAGTTCTGAAAGTTGTGTTACAATTCCAGAAATATATTTATCATCTGCTTTGTTAAGTGCATAAGAAAGAATACATAATAACAACATTCCAGCAGCACTAGTGGCAGCAGCTGGCAGGCTCCAGGTTAATATAAAGACTGCTGATGGAAAAGCCGCCAGGAAAATAATATAAAGTGTAATAAGTATATAAATTGTTTTCTTATATTTATTTTTATCCATTTTTAGTCCCCATATGTGTATCCAATGCCAAATACTGTACGTATATACTGAGGGTTTTTACCATCTGGTTCTAGCTTCTGGCGCAGACGGCGTATATGGACATTAAGCGTGTTGCCATCTATAAAGTTCTCGTCACAGTCCCATATTCTTTCTATAATTGTTTCCCTTGTAAGAACCTGGCCCATATTCTTAATAAGAAGCTCAAGCAGTTTATATTCTGTTACAGAAAGCTTAACCAGAGTATTATTTATATATACCTGCATCTTCCTGAAATCAACTGACATATCCTTATACTGGAATAAGTCATTTTCTTTATTCTGCCCTGCCCTTCTTAAAACTGCCATTATACGCTGGTTAAGCAGTTCAGTTGAAAATGGCTTGGCGATGTAATCATCACATCCTGCTTTAAATCCTTTTATCATGTCCTCATCAGTATCATTTGCGCTAAGAAAGATTACTGGAATCTGTCTTTCATTATGCAGCTTGCTGCATAAGTCCAGCCCGTTTCCATCAGGCAGGTTAATATCCAGGACTATAAGGTTGTAAGAGCCTGACAGTGCATTTTCTGCATCTGCCAGTGAATACGCACAGTCAGCCTTATAGCCCTTGCTTTCAAGGAATATTTTAATCCCTCCACATATAATTATATCATCTTCAACTATTAATATTTTCTGCATAATAAAATTATCCTAATCAATTTTTAAACGTTCTGTTATGCTTGCCTGGGAAATTGTACGGTAAACAATAATAGGTACTACAGTGCATATTGCCATTATAACAGCAGCTATAGCAAACATCAATCCATAAGGATAGTAAAATGTTGCATAATCTGCTATCTGGCTTGCAAGTTTTGCAATAAGATATATAATTGAGTTGCCAATTGTCAGAACAAGCGCTATTGTAATTATGCCATAATACATACCTTCAAATATAAGCATTTTTTTAACTTGTTTTTTAGTCATTCCAACACTTTCCATTACTGAGATTTCATTTAATCTTGTATATACACCAGTAAGCATAACATTAATAAAATTAATAATACCAATTAATATAAGTATTAAGGAAATGCCACCTCCAATAATATTCATTGCAGACATTGAGGTTTTGAAGTCTGATGCAATTTCTGATTTGATATCAACATCAAGTACAGAGGCGTTTGTCTTTGTATATTCTTTGATTTTTGATTTTACATAACTTTCTGTATTTTTATCACAATCTGCAGTAATAGTATTTATATCAGGAATACTGGTTAATTCATAAATTGCTGTGTCACTTACAATTACTACTTCAGGTGCTGCTGTCTTCTGGTAATAATACCCCACATCTATGCCATAATTTTCTGAAAGCAGAGGACATGAACCTATTTCAAATGTTTTTTCTTTTTTGGTTTTTCTGTCTATAATTGTAATGTCTTTGCCAAGGTAAAAATCTGATGTTTCTTTATCCCATGCAAAGCCAAGGAGGCATATCTCACCTTTTTCAAATCTTTCTATGTCTATTTTTTGTCTTGCCTGTTTATTATATGTTTCTATCATTTCTGCACTTACAGAAACAACTGGTGACTGGTATTTAGATTCATCATCTGTAGCGTTTTTGTATAAATTTATTAGTTCTTTTTTCTCTTCTTCACTGCTAGAAGCGTCTTCGATAAATGGCATGAATAATTCTTCATCAAATTCAAATACAGCATCAGTAGAAATGTTTAAATGCACATTTTTAATGCCATCAATGCTTTGTATCTGTCTGGTAAGCCTGTTTGAATCATTCATTACATCTTCTGCGCTAAGCATGGCATCTTCTGGATTGTTTGTATATATTGTAAAATCATTAGGAAAGTAATATTCTATATAATTATCCAGTTTAAGGCTGCCTAAAAATGTATTTACTGACAGGAATGCCATAGTACCCATAAACAGTGATGCAAATACAAGGCATGCCTTTTTTTTGCCACGGAAAACATTGCGGTAAGCCATTTTATATATTTTGCCACCATCAGTACCTTTTCTTGCTTTGTATTTTTCTGTATTGCTTCCATTGTATTTAAGTGCTTCTACAGGGGAAACTTTGCCAGCGTACTTAGATGGTTTACGGCAGCTTACATATACTGTAAATATTGCAAACAGTATAGTCCCTATATAAATAAACGGGCTAAAACTTATCTCTGATGTCATTATATTGTTACGGCTTGTTCCTGTCATTTTTATTGCAAACGGAACTGTAACAAATGAAGTTATAGTTCCAAGTATTATTCCTGTTGGAATGCCTAAAAGTGAAAGTCTTCCTGCCTGCAGATTGACAATTTTTTTAATCTGGGATGGTGAAGTTCCTATTGTTTTTAACATCCCATAAAAGCAGATATCTTTTGTAATTGAAATATACATAACATTATATATAAGGAGATATCCGCTTGAAACTATTATAAAGCCTATTAATAGTATTCCGGTAATAGTTACAATAGCTGTATCATCATTTTCTTCCTGCATGTCAAATACAACATCCCATTCCTGCCCATTGTTTAATGTAATATATTTCTGGAGGTTTTGTAAAAGCTCCTGCTGCTTGCCTGCTTTAGAAGAAATACAAAGGGTTCCGTTTTTTTCCTGGGACATTCCAAGTTTCTTTATATAATTTTCTGATACAAATGCCTGGAAGCCTCCTTTAGTATAACAATAGTCAGTAAACCAGCCTGAAAGCCTGAAAGACAGGGTTTTGCCATTCTGTTCCAGTTTTATTTCCATATCTTCTTGTGGGGTTTTTATGCCTAATGCATCCAGTGCAGATTTAGAAAGCATTATTCCGTCTTCTTGTTCTGGATATGTTCCTTTTATATCACTTATTGCAGGGGTATAATTATTATCGAATTCATCTTTGCTATACCAGTCCAGAAGCAGTTTTGCACCAGTATTTTTATCTTCAGCTATTCCTGTCTGGATTTTTATTCCACACCCATCCAGGTATTTTTCTTTTTTGGCTTTCTCTATCTGGCTGTTATCTGGGTTATTAAGGAAAATAGTGCTTTTAGTCCCCTGTTCCCTCAGCATCATTGTTTTTATGTTGTTTATAAGGCTTGCCCCTATACTAAATACTGTTGTAAACATAAATGTAGTAAGTACAATTGCAAGTATTACAAAAATATTTCTGGTTTTATTGCTTTTAAGAGTACGGCTGCTTATTTTTTTAATAATTGCCTGGTTATTATTTTTTAACATAATGCCTCCTGTTCTGTTTTGCGGTTATTGTACTTTTCCATCTTCAATACGTATTATCCTGTCTGCCATAAGTGCAATTTCTTCGTTATGTGTAATCATAACAATAGTCTGGTTAAATTCACGGCTTGTAACTTTAAGAAGTGAGATTACATCCATGCTTGTTTTACTGTCCAGGTTTCCTGTTGGTTCATCTGCGAGGATAATAGCTGGCTTATATGCAAGTGCCCTTGCTATTGCAACTCTTTGCTGCTGGCCTCCTGAAAGCATATTTGGCATTGCTGTAAGTTTCTGTTCTATTCCAAGTGTTTTAATAACATTGCCAACATAATTTTTATCTGCCTCTGAACCATCAAGCTCTATAGGCAGGACTATATTTTCATAAACATTAAGCACTGGCACAAGATTGTAGTTCTGGAAGATAAAGCCTATATTTCTTCTGCGGAATATTGTAAGTTCTTCATCCTGCATTGCAAAAATTGGTTTTCCAGATATATTGACAATGCCTGAATCTGGTCTGTCAAGCCCCCCAAGCATGTTCAGTAATGTTGACTTGCCACTTCCAGACGTTCCTACTATGGAAACGAACTCACCATCCTCTATATTAATATTAACATGGTCTAATGCTTTTACCTCATTCTCTCCTGAACCATATGTTTTACATAAATTTTGTGATTCTAAAATACTCATATACACACTCCATTTCCACGCGTACTGCGTAATTAATAAATATTTTTAACTGTAAATAAATGATATCATACAAATCTTACAATCCTATTACAACTGTAATTAAGATTTGGTGAAAATAGGAAAGAATAAAATAAAAAATATAGAAAATATAGAAATATAATAATTATGAAGAAATAGTAAAAATCCCAGATGCTTTCTTAACATAGTAGCAACTGGGATTTTGTCTGTAATTATTTTTTTAATGGTTTACCTTAATAATAATAATGGGTCAACAGATTTATCTTCTTCCATTACCTGGAAATATAAATTACTTCCTTCTTCACTATAATATTTTGTTGGTTTTGCGACTTTACCTATTGTGTCACCTTCTTTTATTGTTTGTCCCTCTTTAACACTTATATCCTTTAACTGGCCATATGTCAATGTATACCCGCTTCCTATATCTACTGTTACCATATTTCCAAGTTCATCAGAATGTGTAACTTTAGTAACAGTACCGCCAGCTGCCTCTTTAACCTTTGTCCCCTCTTCTGATGCTATTATAACAGCAGGGTTACACTTATATTGTGCAAGCGTTTTAAAGTATACAGTATTGCTCATGCTGAACTTTAATATTACATCCCCGCTTACAGGCCAGAGAAGTCCCTTATCCATATCAAATTTATTTTTAACACCTGCTTCAGACATAACAGCAACGGAATTGTTATCTGCTGTTTTTTTGGTGTTGTTTTTAGAACTTGATGGCTTTGTATTGTCCTTATCAGCATCTTTTGTTTTGTCTTGTGCACTGGTTTTTATAACAGGCTTGTCTGTTGTTTTGTCTTTTTTAGCAGTTTTATCTGTAGTATCTGTTTTCTTTTCATCTGCCTTGTTTGACTGGCTTCCTTCTGATACATTATCAGATGGCTGCCCTGTTGCATTAGAAACATTGTTCTGTGCTACACTTATATTTGGCTCAGTGCCGTTTTTGCTTGTTGTATTGTTATTGCTGCCAATAGCTGAGCCTCCTGTAGCCCCGATAGTTTCAACAGGTTCAGATGTTGCAGAATCTGCAAAAAGGTTTTTACCATTATTATTTTTATAGTTCATCCTGTAATATACTGTACCTATTCCAAGGACACAAACCAGTGCAGTACACACTGCCAGGTAAAATCCCTTTTTTTTCCAAAATGACTCCTTCTCTTCAAACATAATAACCCTCCATTCTAGTTTTCCTCTTATTTGAAAAAACAGCACCCTGATACGTACCAGAATGCTGTGATAGTATCTGCTAATATTCTTAACAGATATTTTTCTTTTATTCATTTTTATTTATTTGCCATTTTGGAATTTTATTATTAATGTTGTCACAAACTATTATTAATATTGTTTGTTTGCCCATTATTCACTATGTTGTTTCCATCTGTATTATTAAAATCTAAAGGTAGGTTATTATAAACTTTTCTTTCATAGCAGTACACAACACAAGTATCACTAAGTAAGTCATGAAGTCCTCTTTTCTGCCTGTCTGCACCTGCAATTATATAGCCTATATATATTATTATCTTTGAAAGAAACCTGCCAAATGTTTCCCTGAATAGTATTTCAAAAAATGTAAAATTACGTTTCTCAGCACATATAACTTTTATATTGAATAGTTTCTTACCAATTGTTGAACCTGTAAAATATGTCAGAAGTACAAAGTATGTTGCTGTGAGTATATAAAATAACATATCTGCAAATGAGTATTCAAAAATTAAGTCCCTTACTAGGATGTTTTGTGGATTAAAAATACTGGAAAACCATATAGGAAGGCGTACTACCAGCAGGATTACAGATATTATTGCCATATCTGTAAGATATGCTGCCAGCCGTACAAAAAAGCCTGCATATACCAGATTATCTGTTTTATCCTGCATAATACATAAGCACCCCTTTTCCTTTATTTTTTATAATATCATCTGCAAGGCTGCTTTCAGACTTTGGTATTAATTTTTCAGCAGCACCAAATATTGAACTCATAAAACCTGAAAGTTTATTATCTGGTGCAAAAAATCTTATATTTTCTGGGAGACCTTCTGTAGCAGCAAAGTCTGCTTTGGCATCTTCAAGCAGCCCTATTTCGTCTACAAGGCCATTTTTAAGTGCCTGCTTTGCTGAATATATTCTTCCATCTGCTATTTTCCTTACAGTTCCTTCATCCATGCCACGTCCATCACACACAATATCTATAAACTGGTCATATGCTTCATCTACGAGCCCCTGGAATATTTCCTGTTGTTTCTTTGTCATATCAAGACCAGATGAACCCATAGACTTATTTTCTCCGCTTGTAATATCAATTTCTTTAATTCCAAGTTTATCATACAATTCCTTACAATTTAAAAGTGAGACTATCACACCTATGGACCCTGTCCAGCAGTTCCTGTTTGCATAAATTTTATCTGCTGCCATTGAGATATAATATCCACCAGAACATGCCTGGCCAGCAAAATAAGCCCACACTGGACGTCCTGTTATTTCTTTGTATTCCATAAGCTTGAGGTATATTTCATCACTTTCGTAAACTGCCCCGCCTGGACTGTCCACATAAAGCAGGATACCTTTGTTATTGCTGGCTGTCTCCATCTGGCTTATATAATCCATATATAAATCATGGTTATATATGGAAGAGGAAGCCCAGCTTCCAGCAGAAGAGGCTCCTATAGTGCCTTCAATATTAATGACACCTATAAAATCACTTGATGGCAAGTCAACTTTAGTATTAACTTGTGTTGAAAGCATTTCACTTATTATTCCTTTTTTAGCTTCATTCTGGGCTTCTATTATTCTATTACCTAACACATTGGACAATATTCCTGTTATACCTGTTGCTATTATAACAAGACAAGTTATTACTATTCCCACAATCTGTTTTGTTTTCATTGTTATACACCGCCTTTCTTAATTCCTGATACTTTTTTTATTTTTGTGTATTAACAAGAGTGTGTTACATATAATACGATAAAATAATTATATGTAACACACTCTGTAAATTTCATTAATATTTTAATAGGTTAATTCTGTAAGTCAACTTTAACTTTTGAAAGATGCCAGATATCTTTTGCATACTCTTCAATAGTCCTGTCTGATGAGAACTTACCACATTTAGCCACATTTAACATTGCAGAACGTGCCCAGCCTGCTGTATTGCGGTAGGCCTGTTCTACTTTTTTCTGTGCTTCTGCATATGAACGGAAATCTTTAAGTATAAAGTACATATCCGCAGGGCTGCCACCTGTATTTTCAAGAAGTGAGCTGTAAATTTCACGGAATTCTTCTGAATTTCCAGGAGAGTATGTCCCATCTACAAGCTGTGTAAGGACTGCACGTATTTCTGAGTCTGTATTATAGATTTCTCTTGGGTTATACTGCCTGTTATGCTCAAATGCAATTACTTCATCAGATGAAAGTCCAAAAATAAACGCATTTTCCTCACCAACTTCTTCTACTATTTCAACATTAGCACCATCCATTGTACCTAAAGTAAGAGCACCATTAAGCATAAATTTCATATTTCCTGTTCCAGAAGCTTCCTTGCTTGCAGTAGAAATCTGTTCGGATACATCAGCAGCAGCAAATATAATTTCTGCATTGGATACACGGTAATTTTCAATAAATACAACTTTAATCTTATCATTAATACCTTTGTCGTTATTAACTACATCTGCAACACTATTAATAAGCTTAATTATAGCTTTTGCACGCCTGTAGCCAGCAGAAGCCTTTGCACCAAATATAAATGTCCTTGGGTAGAAATCCATACCTGGATTTTTCTTAAGTTCATTATATAAATACATTACATGGAGTATATTAAGAAGCTGGCGTTTATATTCATGAAGGCGCTTAACCTGTACATCAAATATTGAACGTGGGTTGATTTCAATTCCGTTATGCTCCTTAATATATTCTGCAAGCCTTATTTTATTCTGGTACTTAATATTCATAAATTCTTTCTGGCTAAGTTCATCATCAACATATGTTGACAATTCATTTATATGGCTAAGGTCTGTTATCCATTCACTGCCAATTTTCTTTGTAACCCATTCAGCAAGCAGAGGGTTTCCATGAAGAAGAAAACGTCTCTGTGTAATACCATTTGTCTTATTATTAAACTTCTCAGGCATCATCTGGTAGAAATCTTTAAGTTCCTGGTTCTTGAGGATTTCTGTGTGAAGTCTTGCTACACCATTTACAGAAAAGCTTGCTGCAATTGCAAGATGTGCCATTTTAACTTGTCCATCATAAATTATTGCCATCTTTTCGACTTTGCTATAATCATCAGGATAGGATGTCTGTATCTTAATTATAAACCGGCGGTTAATTTCTTCAATAATCTGGTAAATCCTTGGAAGAAGCCTTGAAAACAGTTCTAAAGGCCATTTTTCCAGTGCTTCTGACATTATAGTGTGGTTTGTATAAGCACATGTCTTTGTAGTAACATCCCATGCTTCATCCCATGACAGATTGTAATCATCCATTAATATGCGCATAAGTTCTGCTACTGTTACTGTAGGATGTGTATCATTAAGCTGGAAACATACCTTTTCATGAAGCTTACGGATATCATCATGCTTTTCAAGATACTTAAGTATGGCTCTTTGTACACTTGCGGATACAAAGAAATACTGTTGTTTTAACCTGAGTTCTTTACCTGCGATATGGTTATCATTTGGATAGAGCACTTCACATATTGTACGTGCAAGATTTTGCTGTTCAACAGCTTTCTGGTAATCGCCCTTATCAAATGAATCAAGGTTAAATGTGTCAATAGCTTCTGCATCCCAGATACGTAATGTATTTACTACGTTATTATTATAACCGACAATAGGCAGGTCATATGGTACAGCCCTTACGGACTGGTAATTTTCCTGTACAAACTTATCACGTCCACATTCATCCTTGCGTATTGAAACATAACCACCGAACTTTACTTCAACTGCATATTCAGGACGTTTTATTTCAAATGGGTTGCCATGCTTAAGCCAGTCATCGGGTTTTTCTATCTGGTAGCCATTTTCAATAACCTGTTTAAACATGCCATATTTGTAACGTATCCCACAGCCATATGCAGGATATCCAAGTGTTGAAAGCGAATCAAGGAAGCATGCTGCAAGACGTCCAAGACCACCATTGCCAAGTGCAGCGTCTGGTTCTTCATCCTCAATTATATCAAGGTTCATTCCCATTTCTTCTATAGCTTCTTTAATAGCTTTATTGCCTTTAAGGTTAATAATAATATTACCTAAAGCCCTTCCTGTAAGAAATTCCATAGACAGGTAATATACTGTTTTTACATCCTCTTCCTCATATGTTTTATGTGTAGACATCCACTGGTCAACAACAAAATCCTTTACCGCATATGAAACAGCCTGGAATTTCTGCTGGTCATCAGCTTCGTCTATCGACTTACGGAAAAGTACTTTTAAGTAATCCGCAATTTCCTTTTTAAATTCTTCCTTATTTAATTCCTTCATCTTATTTCCTCCTAATGATGACATCTCTACTATGCATAATATAAGTATTATATAACACAACAGGCTAAAAAGCAACGAATCTGTCATAATTAAACTGGCTGTTTGTTACTATTCGTTACTATCCACGGCTACTGCCGCTCATAGTAACAAATAGCACTTTCAGCGCTAAAATGCACACATTTTGCAAAAAACTGTGCAAAATGGCGCTGTAAAACTCATATTTTTGACGAAAAACATGTCAAAAATCTTCGCATTTTTATGGAAGGCTGAATTGTTACGGCTGTTTTACAGATTTATGCAATTATATGTTTACAAATCTTGCAATATAATATGTCCTGATATGTGTCTTCAAATTTGCACTCAGACCTGCCTTGGTACAAAACTGGGGAATACTCCAGTTTATATGCATATTTTCTTTATTTAATCATAAATATATTACAAAATATAACAAGGGCAGGACATTATGCGCAGCCAGAAAAAACTTCTTTTTAAGTATATAAAACTAAGTTTTCTTATTTTTTTCCTTATATCACCACTCTATTTTACTATAGGATGTGAAAAAAAGGAAGAGAAAAAAACTTCATCTGTTGATTTTACTGTAGTTACTGAAAGTGATATGCCAAAGGACCTTAAAAAATTAATAAAAGAACGCCGTAAAAATCCATTTGAACTTAGCTATAGTGATGGTTCATATTTATATGTAGTAAAAGGCTATGGCAGGCAGGAAACCTCAGATTATAGTATTATAGTTAATGATTTCTATATTTCAGATGATAATTTAGTATTTGATACAGATTTATCTGGTCCTGGAAAGGATGCTGCCATCTCACACAAAGCATCATATCCTTACATAGTAATTAAGACTGAATATATAGAAAATTCAATAATATTCAAATAAAAATTATATTCCCATACATACATAACACAACAATCCCCTTGTTGTCTTGTGGTATCCTGGGTAAAAGACCAGTACTCCTGCTATAACTTGAAACTGCTGGTTAAAAGTTTAGCAGGTTTTCCTGGTAAGTTTAAAACAAATAAGAATATTAAAACATATTATAGCAGTATAATAAAGAATTTTATTATTTTGTATTTACAAATCTGGATTAAATTTGTATTATTTCAATAGACAGATAAAATGTATTATTGAAAGGAGCTATAATATGAAATTCAAGGTTAAACGCCAAAATTCATCAGTTGCTATAAAAAATGATAAACTGCCTGGTAATTCCTCTTTGCATATTGATGCTATTACAGATAATATAATAAGAATTCATACTGTCCCTGGCATAGAAAATTATAAAAGCCATTCTTTTGCAATAGAGAACATGCCTGAAACAACTGGCAGTTTTAATATATCAAGCAATAAGCATGCCATAACTGCGGCTACTAATTGTGTTACACTGAAAATCAAGAAATCACTCCAGATTGACATTTATAATAAAAAGGGCAGCCTGGTATGTTCTGATATTGAGGACACTAGCAATATATCAGATAACCTGTCTGAAGAAGAAATTGCACAGCTTATACAGGAAGGCCATATAGCAGATACTTCTGATATACAATTTAAGTATAAAATCACTAAGAAACTTACTGGGAGTGAAGTATTCTATGGTCTTGGAGATAAAACTGGCTTTCTGGATAAAAAGGGTTATAACTATATTATGTGGAATTCTGATAACCCCGATCCACATGTAGAAAATCCAACCTTCCGTGCACTTTATAAATCAGTTCCATTTTTTATAGTACACCGTCCAAACTGCACTTATGGAATATTTCTTGATAATACGTATAAATCATACTTTGACTTTGGATGCTCAGATGCAGGCAGTTATTCATTTGCTGTTACTGATGGTGAACTTGACTATTACTTTATCTATGGAAAGAGCATAAAGGAAATCATAAGGAATTATACTTTCCTTACAGGACGCAGCCCTCTGCCTCAGTTATGGACTTTAGGTTACCACCAGTCACGCTGGAGTTATTCATCTGCAGATGAAGTTGTGGAACTTGCAGATAGTTTTAAAAAATACAATATTCCTTGTGATGCAATACATCTTGATATTGACTATATGGACAAGTATAAGGTTTTTACTAGCAATGATGAACGTTTTCCATCTCTTAACAGTTTAAGTAATAAACTTTCCCAGGATGGCATAAAACTTGTTTCCATAATTGACCCTGGTGTAAAAGCAGAAGAGGGTTATTATATGTATGATGAAGGAATGGAGAATAACTACTTTGCCACAACAGAAGATGGTGGAACATACCATAATGCTGTATGGCCAGGTGATTCTGTTTTTCCTGCTTTTACTTCTTCAAAAGTACGCCAGTGGTGGGGAGAAAAAACAAATTTTTTAGTTGGCAATGGTATAGCTGGTATATGGAATGATATGAATGAACCAGCAAGCTTTAATGGTCCTCTTCCAGATGATATAATATTTCCAGGTGATGGTAAAAATTATGTCCATAAAGAAATACACAATGTATATGGACATCTTATGGCAGAGGCAACATATAATGGTTTAAAGGAAAACAGCTATAAACGTCCTTTTGTTATAACACGTGCTTGTTACAGTGGCTCACAGAAGTATACTACTGTATGGACAGGTGATAACCAGAGTATATGGGCACATCTTAAACTTGCCATACCACAGATGCTTAACCTGGGTATGTCAGGACTGCCATTCTGTGGTGTAGATATAGGAGGTTTTGGCTCAAATACTACTCCTGAACTTTTATCACGCTGGATTGAAGCATGTTGTTTTTCGCCTTTATTCAGAAACCATAGTGCTAAGATGACACGCCGCCAGGAACCTTGGACATTTAATAAAAGTACTCTGGATATTTACCGCAAGTATGTTAAATTACACTATAAGTTCATTCCATATTTATATGATTTGTGTTATGAAGAAAGCCTTACAGGTATTCCAATGCTCCGTCCGCTTGTTATGGAATATGAAAATGATGAAAATGTCAAAACATGTAATGATGAATATTTAGTTGGAAACAGCATACTTGTTGCACCTGTTACCAGTCCTGGGGTTTCAGTACGCAGTGTTTATCTTCCAAAGGGTATATGGGTTGATTATAATAGTGGGAAACGGATTAAAGGAGGACGTTATATTCTATACCATGCACCACTTGATGTATGTCCTGTATTTATAAAAGGAGGAAGTATACTGCCAACATATCCTGATATTCCAAACCTAGATATGGAGAATACACGCAGGCTGGTTATAGAGTTTTATCCATCGGAATATAGTGGGCCATCTTCCCAATATACAAATAATGCTTGCTATTATATGCATTACCAGGACAATGGCACAGATTTTAAATACCAGACAGGTGAATATAACCTGTATAAATTCAGTTTTTCCCCAAACCGCCCAGGTGGACTGAAAACGGAATTAACCAGGAATGGTTACAAAGATAAGTATAAAAGTATCTCTGCAGTAATCAGGTAAATTTATTTATAGTACAATATGCATTTAATGCCAGCAAATGAAATAATATCATTAATATTGCACAATATTTTTACATTTGCTGGTATTTTTGCGCCATTTACAAAAGTACCATTAACAGAATTTAAATCTTCTATATAAATATTTTCATTTTCTATATAAAATATAGCATGATGACGGCTTACAAAACATGCTGGCAATATTAAGTTACAATCCTTACTTCTTCCTACACTAGCCTCTATATGGCCTTCATTTATTTTTTCACCTGCATCCCCAGGATATATATTTATATGTCTTTTTTCTTTTATATTAAATGGGAGAGAGGTTTTGTCAAAACATAATATAAATTTTTGGTGTTTAGTTTCTTTATTGTTTTCATTTAAACATTGTGTATTACTTTCCATAGCCGTCACAGATATATTATCCGGTTTTTTATTATCATATATTGTATTCTTCGGAATAACAGGTTTAAATTCCTTAATATAAGTTTTTATATCTGATATAATAAATCCATTATCTATTATTAAACCATATATGCCATAGATAAATTCTACTGCATTTTTATCGTTATGGACAGTATATTTGATAAGTTCTTCTGTAAGTCTTTTAATATCTTCCTGGAAATCACCTTGCAATTCAGGTACACAGCAGAATTTTGTCCTTTTATTTTTCTTATCCCAGAATATATATTCCAAATCCATTACATATGAATTTTCACTTAAGAAAAATTCTTCTCCATTTAACACTGCTTGTACAATATCCAGATATAACTGTCTGGCTAAATTATAATTTATATTCTGTTCATTAATATACTCTTTTAGACATTGCATACCCTGGATTTCATAATATAAATCCATTTTATTATCAGTATAGCGGCATTCCATATCTAAAAGACCTTGTATTTTATTATTTTTCATCATATTCATTGAAAGAGAAGAAGAAATATCTGTTTCAGGTTCAATTATCAGGTATGACATCCTGCTATCATTATATATACGTTTATTCAATAGTTTTACCCCATTTAACTTTTAAGAATATCTTTTGTCCTTACAATAAATTCTGGATGTATTGCCAAATATTTACCATCTGTCTTTATTTCTTGTTTACTGTCTATAAAGTAACCTATTATTGGTATATTAATATTACATTCTGCAGTTGCTTCTGGTTTTATATATAATTTATCTTTATTCACAGTGCCTGATACCACTCTGAATATCCATAAATTCTCTTGCATATCCTGCTGCCACTCTTCATCGTCCTTATATTCTTTTTTATCTTCTGCTATATGTACAACCGCTTGTTGCATATTACAGTAAAAAACAGTTTTATCATGTAAATAAAATATTACATATATCATAGCGAAGATAAGTCCTAATACTATAGGTATAATAAATATTGCTTCCAAAGTATAGCTTCCTTTTATTTTAAGTGTTTTATAAATCATTTTGTTATTAAAAAATATTTTTTTAATAAGGTCTCTTTTCGATGGATTTTTTTTAAATTTCATATATATATCCGCCCTCTTCCTTTTTTTAATTATAGTGGAATATACAGTCCTGCTATATAAATAATAAATGAACTTAATACAAATGGTGCAAGAGGCATTCCATAATTTTTAGGTTTATGTTTCACTAAAACAAGAAATAATGCTGCAAAAAATGCCAGCATAAAACTAAAAATAATTATAAAAATATTTGCCATAATACCTAACCCAAGACCTGTCAGTGCAAACAAAAAGGCGTCTCCTGTCCCAAGTTGTCCCCTGCTGGCAGCCGAAGACACCATAAAGAACATAAAAACAATAATTGTAGCTGCCATATCCTTAAACTGGAAATCCTGTTGCCATATATGGAAACACAGAATAAGCAGCAATCCAGCAATGATAACTGGTATATATATTTCTTTATATCTTAAATCTGTAACTGTGCATATAATTAAAACTGTTCCTAATATAATGTATAATAAAATATCATTATTTATAGTTTTTTCCTCCATTTCTAAAAATGTATTTATATATGTGTACATAACCTGGTTAATTTAGCCTGTTCCACATTTGCTGCAAGCAGGCAGATTATTTATTTCTGATTTTTTAACCCTTCTTATATCTCTTTTAATTTTAGGGCATACTGGAGTTTTATGATACCTGTCACCATATGTTGTAATATAAACCCTTGATAAATTTTCTGCTTCAGTATCCTGGCAGCATTTTTCACATTGTTTATATTTACCACCTGAAGAATTACGTTTTGATGAAACTGTCTTACCTTGTATCTCTTTGACGCTGGGCTTCAAGTATGTACATTTCCTGTCACAATGGTATACCTTGCCACTTTTTGTAATATAAACGTAATCTGCTTTTTCATTATCTATGCTGTTATCTGCCATACTAATACCAGAAAAATCATTTATAGCCATCTGCTGGTAAAAATTTAACTGGAATATTTGTGAACTAAGAAAAGGTATTTTTATTTTATATGAAACATGGCATATTGGAATATCTGCGTCTTCATCATAATTTATAAAAACCTTTTCATTCACAAAAGCTGTTACTGCTCCAGTCTTTGTTCCGAAAACGGCATATTCCCTCGCACTGTCAGCAAGAGTATTTTGTATATAATTTATTCTGTACAGGCACTGGAAAATATAAAATAATGAAAACAGTGCAAGAAAAAATATTGGGACACAAAAGCATGCTTCAACAGTTATAGAACCATTTTTTTTAAATAAAAACACAAAGGAATGTCCTTTATACGCTATATTCTTATGTGTATATTTCAAGTTATGCCGGGGAGCAATCCTGATATTTTGTAAGATTTTATATTTTCTTGTTCTTCTGTTTCCTGTATAAAGGACACCCCAGTATGTTTTTATATCCATTTACACCTCCATTTTTTATTTCCACACATCATCAACGTAACTGTAACTGGCTGTTATGCTTTTGTTTGCTTTTTTAGTTTTTATTTTGTTAAATAAACCATTATTAATATAAGAGAATGCATAAGGTATATTATAACTTGTAATACATTCTGCTGCACATATACAGTCCCTGAATTCAAAAGTCTGGTTAAAACGTTCTCTTAAATCAAACTGTATAATATCAATAAGCCTGTTTTTAAACTTTTCTTTTGAAACTAGCAGTTCAAGTAGTAGTAAATATTGTTTATAAGAAATATCAGTGGAAATTATTTCTCCACCGGCTTTTGGATAAGATTTGCCTTTTTTCTTAAAGAAGCTGTGTGATACAGAACATATTTCTTCATACTTCATTTTAAAATTTGCTGGACTTTTTATTAATGGCACTTTTTTACCTGCCATAAGTGCTGTTACATCAATACATGCTTCTTCAAATGCAAGTATGGTAAGAATTAACCATTGCATTCCTGTAATTAATGGTACAATTCCTGTAAAGCCAACAATAGCTGTTGCTGTTGCCAGGCTTTTTGACTGGAATGATGCATTTGTACTAACATAAAGCATATTAGCAAGGGTACGTATAACAAGAAGCCGCCTGGCGGTATATGCAAGATTTTCTTTTTCTGTTTCCTTGCCTGCAATGAGATACTCCAATCCATAGTGCACAGTATTAAATTTACTATCAACATATGATGATAAGACATCTTCTGCATAATAGATATATTTTAATTTATCTGTGTTACTTTCTGATTTTGCCTGTTCTAAAAGCTTGTCCTGGTCTAGTTCCTGGCTTTCTTCTCCTTCTAGCAGCGATTTAAAAAATTTGGCAGCAGAAGAATTATTATCCTCCTTTTCTTTAGAATAAAAATCCTGGTCTGCTGCCTGGATTTTTGCTGTGCTAACTTTGGAAACATCACAAACAAGAGATAATAAGCCATTATTAATAAGATTTTTCAAAGCTTTTAACGGGTTACCACCAGCAGAATCATTTTTTAACTGCTCATCAAGCTCATCTTCTGATGGTTTTTCATTCTTTTTCCCATCATTATTGTTGCAGCTGTTTTCACTTTCCACACTGTTGTCCGTATCATAAGCCCCATCCTCATACTTTTCTGCTTCATCCAATAAACCATCCATAGAAATATCTTTATTCTTTTTCTCTTTTCCCTGGAAATAGTCTTTTACATTATTTGCGGCAGATGTAATAATATAATCTGATATCTGTCCTAGAAATACTTTATCTTCATCAAGTGTATAATAATTACCTGTTTCGCATGAAATATCATTTATCCTGTACAAATCAGAATATGTTTTTAAAGCTTTATCAGGCTTATATTCCAAATTTTTATTAATAATCTGTTCAAGGGCAGTTTCAAAGTCTGATAATCCTATACCATTGTATCCGCCATATGCAAATAAGCCATATTCGTCATACAATTCTTTATTATAATTACCAAATATTATTTCAACAGCATTATCAGATGCTACAGTTACATAGGCTTCAGATGTAATAACACGTACATGTTCTATAAATGCAGTAACAAGCGAAAGTATTATAACAAAAATAAATGTTAAAAATACCGTTATACTTCCCTTTTTGATATATATACCCCTTTCTTATGTAAAATTAATAATTTACTAATATATGTTTATTATTTTATATTAAGGCTTTTATTCACTTTATCAGAATCTTTGCTTATATTTGAAAATGCTTTCTCTGCTATGCTCTGGATTTTCTCCCTGAAAATAACAATTAACATAATAAGAATAACTAATATAAGAATTATTTCGATAATCCCAACTCCATTCTCCTCATACCAGAAAGCTTTTAACCATTTAACCAAATTACCATCTCCTCTCTACATATTCTGGAAAGCAGCATATATTATTATTATAAATACTTCTGTCATCATAATTACCATTGGCATTAGAAGCTTTGTTCCTGCCTGCTCTCCAAGTATCCTGGCATTTTCACGCCTTTCTTTTAATACATCAACTGCTTCATATTCAAGTATTTTTAAGAGACCATCTGAACCTTTTTTTAAGTTCTGTACAAGAAGTGTGCTAAATTTCATGTATTTTAAAAGTCCTGTCCTTCTTCCAAAAAGTTCATAGGCTTTTGCTTCATTCATACCACTTTCCATATGCCTTTTTGTCAACAGCATTTCTTCATAGAGGTACCGTTTTTTTCCTCCATCCAGAAGAGTTTTCTTATATTCATCTGCCATTCTATACCATGCACCTTTACAATTAAGTCCTGCATTAATTAAAAGCACAAATTTTTCTACAAATCCAGGGTAATCAATACGAAGCTCCTGTTCTCTCTGCTTTATATTTTCATTTAACCTGCTGTCAGTAATTACTGGTATAAGTACAATAATTATAATTCCTAGAATAATAACTGGCATAATATAATTTTTTTCTGTAACTTTATATGAAACTTTCTCTCCTCCAGCTTCTGCTGGTAATTGTAAAAATTCCTTGCTGCCTGACAAATCTGATAACTCTGAAAACATTTCGTTCCACTTATCCCAAATAATCTCTTTACGGCTTTTATTTACAGGCAGTACTGTAAATTCCAATGGCATTGTTTTTTCTATCTCATAGTATGAAAATACAGCTATTATCTGCACAACTACTGGTTCTGTAACTTGTGAGCGTTCGAGTGTTCCATCATTGTTTACTATATTGCCTGTATCACATTCCCAGGATATACTAATTGCACTATCTGGTATATAAGAAATAAGATTTAAATCTCTATCTACTTTTTCTGGTGACGTGTTTTTTCCAAGATAATTCTTTCTTGTATACTCCATAGCCTCATTAAATTTAATTTCCAGTTCGTTATCATTATACTTCCTTGCTGGTATGTCAAGCATTATTTCTTGTTCTTCACCATCAATACAAACATCTAAATTTGCTTCTGTATTACTTCCTTCAGGTTTGTCTCTTTTTATAAAGTATCCTTTTTCCAGAATATTTTTTTTACCAGATGTCACAGTAATAAGCATTATTAATAAGAGAGTACAGATAACTACAACAATAATTATTGAAAATAGTTTGTAGAAATAGAGCCTTGCTGCATTGGTATTATCAAGTCCAGTATAAATCTTTTTAATATTTTCAATTTTATTACTATTTAAAGACAGATGAAGTTTATTTTTTAAGAAGTTGTATACGCATGCTGATGCAGGGTAAACTCTTTTTGCAAATACGTTGTCCATACCTGGAAGTTTTATTGTAATAGATTTATTTTTTTTAAAGTTAATTTGGATAAAAGCAGCTATTAACATAAGAAAAATGATAAGACAGGATAAAGTAATTATTTTAAACAGATATGTCACCTATCCTTTCACTCCATTTAAATGCTGCTAAATAAATTACTAACAATATAGTCATCACAAACCTTCCGCTTAAAGTATACAGGCAATCAAGAAATCCTGGTGAACTTATCCAGAAATAAAGTATTATTCCCAATGGGATATAAGCCATAATCCTGCCTTCCATCTTTTTGCCTGCCACCATTGTCCTTATTTCACGGCTGGTTTCTATTTTAGCACTAATTTTATCAGCGGTTGACCTTGCTGTTTCAATAAGGTTGCCACCTGTACGCTTTGCTGTGTGGAATACTTCTGCAAAATTACTAATATCCTCAACTTTACAATATTGTGCAAATTCTGTAAGGATAATTTCAATTGGCCTGTTAAGCATAATTTGTGAATTGATTTTATTAAGTTCTTTAACCATTATAGAGTTATTTCCATATAGAAGCACTAAATCTTCCCTGGCTTCCTTAAATGAATTTTCCACTGAATAACCTGCATTTAATGCGGATGAAATAGCAACCATGACTTCCCTGAATTCTAAATTCATCTGCCACCGCCAGTTCTCCAGATGTTTCTTCTTATAAAACTTAATATTAACAATTCCATAAATTATAGCTAAAATAGATGAAAGAACTAGAGATTTATAAAACAGGAACAAAAGTATAAATGCCTTTATAAATCCAACAGCAAACGCTTTTAAAAATTCTTTATTTCTTACAACTCTGCTTTGTTGTTTTCTCAAAATAACTCCTTTATAATATAAATTCATCCATCAGGCCTGCATGTGCAAGTTTGCTGGTATTAAGAAGCCCATTACCTGTAGCCTGCAGTTCACCTTGTATCTTTCCTTGGGTATCGGTACCTGTTTCAGTAAACTTAAATATAGGCTGCACTGTTATTTCACCATTTTTTACACCTGTTACTTCTGCTATTTCAAGAACTTTTCTTGATTTATCCCTGAGTCTTCCAAGCTGGACTACTATATCAATGGCAGAGGCAATCTGGTTTCTTACGGCTAACAGTGGAATATCCATTCCCATAAGTACAAGTGTTTCAAGCCTGTTAAGCATATCTGATGTACTATTGGCATGTCCCGTGCTAAGACTGCCATCAGGTTATATATAAAAGGTACACATAATTACACAAAAACAATACTGACAATATTGTTATCCTTGTCAATACATATTTCCTTGATTATTGACCGCCAAAGGGTGCGTTTTTCTTCACGGCTAAACGTTCTGTAAACTTCTCCAAAATTATCTCCAATCACAGCTTCTATTGCCTCAAAATCTGGTGGTTCTTCTTTTGTCTGGTTTAATGTCTGATTTAATGCTGCTGTATATGTTTGATAATCTTTTCTATAGTCTTCTAAATCTATAAGGTCATTTATATACAATTCCTTAAGTTTTTTTAGCTTGCGTTTGATTGCAGCCCTGTCTACACTGAATGTATCCTGTTTCTTTTTAGCAGCCCTCACCTCCCATTCGATTCTGTATCTCCTAAATTCCGCAGAGATATTGTCAAGAAGCCATTGTTCGATGTAATCTTCTCTGGCTGACCTGTTATGGCTGCATCTGCCACGTTGTGCGTATTGGTTACAGCGGTAGTAATGTCGGTTTGTTTCCCTGTGGCTGGCTACATACCCTATTAAATTATGCTCACATTCAGCGCATTTGATTATAGATGCAAATAAATAAATTCTGCCGGATGGAGCAAAATAAACATTGCGTTGTGACAGATTTTGTATACGTTCAAACTGTTCATTGTTAATGATAGGAGGACAGAAATTGTCGTTATATCTATCATTCCTGTCATACACACCTGTATATAATTTTTCAGAAATTATATGTCCTATAGTCCACGGACTCCAGTTAATGCCGTATTTTTCTCTGACATACTTCGTAGTGCCATACTTACTCACGGATTTTTCGTAACAATCAAAGATATCCTGCACAATATTAGCCTGTTCTTCAATGACCTCTAACTGCTTTTTATCGTTTATTCTGTAACCAAATGGGCAACTGCCAGAAATGACCGTGCCATGTGCTATTTTACTATCAAAAATAACTTCTATCCGTTCTCCGCATATATCAGCTTCGTTCTGTGCTATGGATAGTTTAACATTTATGTACAATCGCCCATTTGCGGTTGATGTGTCATATTCTTCATCAGTTGTTTTCCAGTTACAGTTGTGCGCATCCAATATTTCCATGATTTTGTAATAGTCCGCAACAGACCTGAACCAGCGGTCCAAACGGCAAAACAACAGTACATCCACTTCATCACGCTTAACAGCTTCAATCATTCTCTGAAACTCAACTCGCTTACGCATATCCTTTCTTGCAGTTTTAGCAGCATCAATATAGATTCCAACAATAATCCAGCCTTTTTCTTTTGCATAAGCTTCTAGTCGTTCCTGTTGGGCTTCCAGTGACAGACCCTTTATTTTTTGTTCTTCTCCTGATACCCTGACATATAATGCGGCTCTTACAAGCTGATTTGTATTATTTTCTTTTTTTCTCATAAAATCACCTGTATTTTCTTTTTTTATTGGTATAATTGCATAGTGGCAGCAGTATTTAAAATACTGCTGCCTTATTGGTTTCAAAGCCTTCCTTAAATGCTGCTGCTCTGCTTTACTTTAGCCTTTGCACGTTCAAGAGCAAGACGGACAGGTGCAGCTTCTTCTTCTAGTAATATATGGTATTCATCATAAGGAAGATTTTTAGTGCGTTCAGAATGTTCTGCTCTGATAGCGTGTATTTCGTCAATGGTTAATGCTATATTATCATTCATTTTAAAAGCCTCCTAACATCATAGCTGGTGAAAATATGCCGATTTGCGGCAGATTTAGTGTAATGTTTATTGAATTTACCGCATTAATGGTTTTTGGGTTTACAAAGTGCTTGAAGTTCCAGCTTACGATATAACGGCAGTCGTTTAATGTAGCGGCTGCAATGTGCATCAAGTCATCAATGCTCTTTTTCTTTAATACATTGTTTTCTAAATAGAAGTTTGCAAGTTCTCGTACGGAATCAGTAATTGGTATTTCTCTATAATCCAGTTGTGCAAGTTTTTCTAATAGAAAAGACAGCTTGTGTTCATTGCATTTATAAAGTTCAGTAAATACAAGGGTAGAAATGTTTATTTCCACATCTTTTCTTTCCTTAAATTGTTCCCATAGTTCCAATGTTTCACACATCTTTTCTGGTACATCTTCTTGTTGCAGATGACTGACTACAGAAGTATCCAGATATATTTTTAACTTTCGCATGATAAATAACATCAGTCCTTTCTTATCTGCTAAATTCTTTTTTTTATTTTCCATACTAAGATGCTTCTGACTTTTCCTCTACTTGCCGTTCAAGTTCTAAGCCTTTGTGATAACGTCTTAATACTTCTTCGTCAGAAAGCTCTTCTGAACTGTTGTAAGATGGCTGGTATGTAGCACTTGTTTCTGTTTCTTTAGTAGCCGCTTCGTCGGCATTTATAGCAGAAAATGTATCACGCAGGAACTGGAAAATGGCATCACGTTCAGAACGTTTCTTTTTAAAATACATCTCTAAAAATATGTATTCGTCATGGCTCATATTATATTTTTCAGCTAATTTATCAAGTTCACTTTTGGGTTCAGGTTGTTCTTTTTGACCTTTGCCGGTTCTAAGCCATTCTTCGTTGATTTTAAATTCACGGCAAATTAAAGAAATTACAGCGTCGATAGGTACACTTCTTCCACTTTCGTATGTAGATATAGTATTTCTCTTTACTCCTAGTCGGTCTGCAAATTCCTGTTGTGTTAAATCCAGTTCTTTTCGTATTTTTTTTATGCGATTTTTCAATAATGTTCTCCTTTCTTTCTTAAAGTTTAATACAAGATAATTATACATATGCCAAATACCACTGTCAACCCAAAATGCTGTTTTATCAACAAAAAGTCAAGAAACAGCAAAAATGTACTTGACGAATACTGATATTTGACATATAATAGTCATATAATTACAAAAAAAGAGGTGAATATTATGCCAGAAAGTCAAGATATAACAACGATGCCAGGGATTAATGAGCAGGAAGCTGTAAGACTTTTAAATATCTACAGAAAATATCCATCAGATAAAAAAGCTATAGCTATTGCTTTTATACAGGGAATGGATGCGCAAAAGGCTATCAGTAAAGTAGAAAGTAATTATGAAACTCAAGACTGTAGCAAGTAATGCAATGGAGATTGAAAAATGAACAAAACGAATAACACTGGCAATGTAACAAAAAACATTGCTACGTATATATCAGACAACAATATAAATCTTTCTGAATTGGCAAGAAAAAGTGGGATAACGTATTCACTGCTATATTATAGCCTTGGACACAAAAACAGAACAAGAGAATTAAGAGCATCTGAACTAGTCAAGATTTGTTCTGTATTAAATATTAATCCTATGGATTTTGCGGATTAGATGATAAGAGCAGGGAGGAGGTGGTTTAGAGTGAAAAATGTAATAATAGAGTTTTTTAATCCATTATTGATTGTGGTAGTCATTCTGACAGGTGCTGGCATTATCCGCCAGATTTTAAAAATAAGAAAAGAGCAACCACAAGACCATTATGCACTACGATTATTATTAATGGAATTATGGTTACTAATTGTATCAGCGATTGCCTTTCTTCAGAAAGACATATCAATATTTTTTAGTCTTTATTTTGATTAGAAGAAGTATTTTCTTCGATTTGCTCCAAATTCCAAAAAGGGAGTAAAAGAAAAGGATATAGAAAATAAGGATAAATATAACGAAAGGATATAGAAAAATTTTTTAATGGAAGAAAGCAGGAACAGAAAACCAGATTATATATTTAATGTATCAGAGGAAATAACAGAAGAAGAAATAGCAGATGTGCCAGAGGCAGAAAAGAAATTATTTAGATATTTTATAGAACATAATCCAGAAAAGAAAATAATTGAGATACGCCCCGGAAACGGTGACTGTATAGAGTTACATGGGGCGCATGAAGTAAAAGATTTTGTTAAAACTATTCAAGATTATAGCCGTGAAGTGTTTTAACTACAACTGTTTTTCCTTTTGGCGGGTGTTTCAGATGTTTTGCAGAAAGGTATTGCTTATATACAATTTCTGCTTCTGAATCAGATAGTTTCCGATAAGCCATGATAATGAACTTAAAATTATAGCGGCTGTCTTTACAAAAGGTTTTGACTGTTGGTTCTGGAATAAAATCAGACATATAAATTATCCTTTCTGTATACTTGGCTATGCAGAGCCTGTAATTATAGTATAAAAGAAAAGGAAATAGAGAACAAGGATAAATATACCGGAATGCTGCCCTTACAGATGGGATGCAAGGGCAGCAGTACACAGGTTATGAAATAACAAAAGCACTAATAGAAATAATGTTTGCCGCATATGTACAGATAACCAGCCAGCACATTTATTTGTAGCATACACCACAAGGGTCTAGTTCTAGTTTGTTCCTGGCTTTTTTAAGAGTAGTTTTCTTAATATGTTTGCTACGTTTCAGTGTCCAGCAGTTTTTACTGGCATGGTATGCATAGCTTGAACCAGGGACATAGTAAACATAAGTTTTGGCTTCTGTTACTGCCACGGCATCAGGGTTTATTATTTTGCCATAAGGTGATATTACCAGTGCCAGGCATAGTGTTGAAACTACAAAAAGTTTTTTAAACATTTGGATTCCCCCTTCCATATCCATACTTAGCAGTAATATTATAGGACATTTGGAAACAAGTGGCAAGAGGACAGGCAGGGAAGTAAATAAAATAATATTAAAGAAAGAGGGTACAAGGAATATGAATAACGATAAGAACAAAAGAAGAATTGATTTAGAAAACAGCATTACTAAAGCAGTACTGGAAAGTGGTCTGGAGCTTGGTACAGTTATAAAAACATTATCTGCTGTACAGTGGAAGCTTGAAAAAGCAAAAGAAAACCTCGCAAACAAAGCAGATGTTTGCGAGGCTGTTAAATATGCAGAACGTGGACTGTTTATTAGTCAGGACAGTCATGTTCAAGCATAAAACTGTAGTCTTTGTGAAGCTGGTCTATTAACCTGTAAAGTTCTTTCATGATTTCGGTATTGCTTTTTTGGCTGATGTTGGGGTTACGTTCAAAAAGCAGGCGGATAGCCAGTTCACCAAGACTGTCACGGAGAACGTTCATCTGTGGCCGTAATGCATGTTCGTTCTCCTGGAGGTCAAAAAAATCTAAGCAGATATTGTCAGTATCCAATGATTAATGCTCCTTCCTATATATTTGGCTGCGGCAACAGACTGTACATAGATTGATTATATAATAAGGACTATAAATATACAAGAATAGGGGTGTTAAAGAAATATGGAAACAAAAAAAGAAAAGGTAGAAACAAAAATATATGGTACATTCCCTATGCAGCGGTTTTTAGATACGTTGTCCATGATTGTATCTAACAAATATGGTGCAGACATTACTGCAAAAATAGTAATGCCAGATGCAAAACAGCAGAACGAAAAAGCTGTTTAAATTTACATATTTTAGCCCTTACTGTTTTTGACAACAACAGAGGGCAAGAGTTGTCTGAAAATGTAGTTAGTATTGGTGAAAAAAATATAGGAATGAAGGGTGTGTTATGGCTTCGAGGGACTGGACAGGGAATGTAAAAAGTATATTTGTTTGCAACGGAGTAAATAATCACATGGACGAAGAAAGACAGGCTGATGATTACTACGCAACAGAACCTAAAGCGGTGAAGCTGTTATTAGAGAGGGAAAGTTTTAATGCTAACATATGGGAATGTGCCTGTGGTGGAGGGCATTTGTCTGGAATTTTAAAGGAAAAAGGGTATAAAGTTTTTTCTTCTGATATTGTGGACAGGGGATATCCAGGTACAGAAATTATTGACTTTCTTAAATACACAGGCCCGAATGGCTGGGACATTATTACAAATCCGCCATACAAATATGCAAAAGAATTCGTAGAACATGCATTAGATATTTCCATTGATGGGACTAAAATTGCAATGTTTTTAAAACTTACATTCCTGGAAAGCAAATCAAGGAAGGAACTTTTTAAAAAATATCCATTCAGGACGCTTTATGTATCATCCGCAAGGCTTCAATGCGCTAAAAACGGGGAATTTGAGAAATACAAGAAGAATGGTACAGCAGTTGCCTATGGCTGGTATATATGGGTAAAGGGTTTTGGCGGAAAACCAGTTATTGAATGGATTTAAACATAAAAAACAAAAATTTTAAAGGTTACATATAATTATGTCGTACAGTCCATGCTGTTGTCAAAGACAGTATGGATATTAAGGCATGGCTTGTGTGCGTGCCATGCCACATAAAAACGTTTCAGTTCCTTGTTAATATTTATTGTATTTCTTACTTGTGTACTATACCAATTTTATATCAACGCACACAGACCCTGGCAGATGTTGCCTGCCGGGGAAAATAAATGGCCAAGAAAAATATAAGGGGGATGAAATAAAAATGAAAAAGTATGAACTGATAGGAGAAACACAAACGCTGGATAACGGATTTAGAAAAGTTGTACTGAACAGAATAAGGGCATTAAAAGATTTTGGAAATGTCAAGGCTGGTGATATTGGTGGGTGGATTGAATGTGAAAAAAATCTGTCCCAGAAAGGTGATGCATGGGTTGGTGGCGATGCAAAAGTTTATGGAAACGCAATAGTTCGTGACAATGCAAAAGTTTATGACAACGCAAAAGTTTGCGGCAATGCAAAAGTTTATGACAACGCAATAGTTTATGACAGTGCAAAAGTTTATGACAACGCAAAAGTTTGTGGCAGTGCAAAAGTTTGTGGAAACGCAATAGTTCGTGACAACGCAATAGTTTACATGCCTAACCATGTATTGGTTATTGGTGCAATCGGCAGCAGGAATGACTTTACAACATTTTACAGGGGCAGGGATGGGCAGATTATGGTTAGATGTGGATGTTTTGGTGGAACTCTTGATACATTTCTGCGCGTAGTGGACAAAACGCATGGCAGTAACCATTATGCAGATGTGTACAGGGCAGCTGCAAAGGTTGCGGAATTGCAGATTAATTTAAAATGAAAGCAGTAGCAAAGTATCCAGGAAGTAAATGGTCACTTGCACAATGGATTATAAGTTATTTCCCAGAGCATCACAGTTACCTTGAACCTTTCTTTGGTTCTGGTGCAGTCTTTTTCAATAAGCCGCGCTCTCATATCGAAACGGTCAACGACTTAGATAAC
>JAAWKM010000230.1 GCA_022797375.1 Lachnospiraceae bacterium | reverse complement strand
TTTGCACAAAAAACGTGCAAAATGGCACCGAAGAACTCGTATTTTTGACGAAAAAAACGTGTCAAAAATCCTCGGATTTAATTGACTGTGAATAGTAACGATTTTTATGAAACGGACGTGACTTTTTATTATGGGTTCTTGAAATTAGCGGCATGTTATTGTATAATATACGCTGAATTTATGTTTACATATTTGCTATATTATGGAGATATGGGTTTCTGCCAGTTTTAAAACAGGATTGGTGCAAATACTCTTAAATAATAATATGGCTGGTTCTTGGAATATATGTATACAGTCTTGTAAAACAATTTTTTATTATATGCATGTTAATTCTATAGCTGCATTTTGCAGCAGAATGGAGGAAATAATGGAACTTTTGTATCAGAGTACACGTAGCGGAGGAGTAAGGGTAACTGCATCACAGGCAATTTTAAAGGGACTTGCTGGTGATGGTGGTCTTTTTGTACCTGAAAGGATTCCAGTACCTGGTATTCCACTGGAAGCTTTTGCTAATATGTCATATAAGGAAACTGCCTATGAAGTAATGAAACTGTTTTTAACTGATTTTACTGAGGAAGAATTAAAATCATGTATTGACAAAGCATATGATGATAAGTTTGATACTTGTGAAATTGCTCCATTAACAGAGAAGGCAGGTGTTTATTATCTTGAGCTGTTCCACGGAGCCACAATAGCATTTAAGGATATGGCTCTTTCCATATTGCCACATCTTCTTACAGTTTCAGCAAAGAAGAATAATGCCAGTGGTGAAATTGTAATTCTTACTGCAACATCAGGTGACACTGGCAAAGCGGCGCTTGCAGGGTTTGCAGATGTACCTGGGACAAGGATTATTGTATTTTATCCTAAGAATGGTGTAAGCAAGATACAGGAAAGGCAGATGGTTACACAGAAAGGTGCAAATACTTCTGTTATAGGAATAACAGGTAATTTTGATGATGCACAGAGTGGTGTTAAGGCGATGTTTAATAATAAAGAGCTTGCAAAGGCTATGGAGGAGCATAATTACCAGTTTTCTTCTGCCAATTCAATTAATATAGGGCGTCTTGTACCACAGGTTGTATATTACGTTTATTCATATGCAAAACTGATTTCAGGTGGCAAAGTAAAAATGGGTGAACCAGTTAATTTTGTAGTTCCTACAGGCAATTTTGGCAATATCCTTGCTGCTTATTATGCTAAGAACATGGGTGTGCCTGTTGGCAAACTGGTTTGTGCATCTAATGAAAATAAAGTGTTATTTGACTTTTTTGAAACAGGGATTTATGATAAAAACCGCGAATTTGTACTTACATCATCACCATCTATGGATATACTGGTTTCAAGCAACCTTGAACGCCTGGTATACAGGATTGCAGGGAATAATCCAGAAGCAACTGCCAGCATGATGTCTGCACTTGCAGGCGAAGGCAGGTATGAAGTTACTGGGGAGATGAAGGCAAGGCTGGAGGATTTTGCCAGTGGATGGGCAAGTGAAGAACAGACAGCAGCTGAGATTAAAAGGGTGTATGAGGAGACAGGTTATGTAATGGATACACATACAGCTGTTGCATCTGCAGTTTACCATGATTATAAGGAGAAGACAAAAGATAATACAGTTACAGTAATCGCATCAACAGCAAGCCCATATAAATTCGGCACTAGTGTAATGGGTGCTATTGACAGCAAATATAAAGGTATGGACGATTTCGCACTTATTGATGAGTTAAGCAGGATATCAGGGACAACTGTTCCAAAAGCAGTGGAGGAAATCCGTTCAGCACCTGTACTTCACAATACAGTTTGTGAAACAGAAGATATGCAGAAGGAAGTGGAGAAAATCCTTGGCATATAAACTAGTTATATAACTATAAATAAAAGTTATTCATAAAAATAGAGGGGGCATCATATATATATTATTGTTTTGCAGATATATATGGTGCTTGTTTTGTATAACAGGCAGTACAATACACCCTTATTAAAATTTGGAGGAAGTATATGGAAAAATCCAGCAAAAGGTTAATTTGTTTTTTAATTGTGTTATCATTGTTACTGGCAATGGGGGATTCTTCTTCTGTAATTGCCATGACAAGTGTACATGTAGAAATGGAAAGAAAAAATCCTGTAATGCCAGACACAGTTAATATAACAGATATGGAAGAACCACCAGCAGGACAGACAGTATTGCCAGTAGTAACGCCGTCTGCATTGCCAACTGGTCCTGCTGTAACAGTAACACCATCTGCCATTCCGACAGAAGAACCAGTAATAACACCCGCGCCAACACCAGACATAACAAAAGAACCAGATGTAACACCATCACCAACAGTAAAGCCAACACCTGCACCAACTGCTACACCAGGTCCTGTAAAGGATAAAACCCCTTTTAAGATTTCTGCCAGAAAAGCGGGAAAGGATAAGCTGGCCATTTCCTGGGCAAAAAGGAAGTCTGCCAATAAATATAAAGTATGGCAGAAAAAGCAGGGCGCTAAAAAATGGAAAGTTGTAAAAACTACTAAATCATTAAAATATACTGTCAGAATTAAAACAGGAAAATACTATAAATTCAGGATTACAGCTATATTTGGAAAGAAAAAAGTAATAGGTAAAACAGAAAATATTACAGCATGTATTCCCGGAAATGTTTCAAACCTTTTATATAAAAGGGTGGCAACACGCAAAGTAAATCTTTCCTGGAAAAGAGGGAATTGTACCAAAAGTTTTATTGTGTACAGGAAACCAGGTAAGGGAAGCTTTAAAAAAGTTGCTACGGTAAAGAAAGCTAAATATAAAGATGAATCTGTTAAAATAGGTAAAAAATATATCTATAAAATTGTTCCTGTATATAATAATGAAAAAGTAAAAATATCTGGAGGCAATACATATATAAGTGTTCTTATCAAGGATGAAATCAATACTACTATGCAAAATTACAGTTATAAGGAACTTTGTAGTGATATAGAGGCTCTTGGAAAACTTTATGGAAGCCGTTTTAAATATAATATTATCGGACAATCATGGGATGGAAGGAACATTTATGATATTGTAATCGGAAACCAGTATGCAGACCAGTCAATTCTTGTTGTGGCTGAGCTTCATGCAAGGGAATATATGACTTCCCAGCTTTGTATGAAACAGATAGAGTATTACCTGCAGAATTATAATGAGGAACTTGACGGGGTAAAAGTATCTGATGTATTAGGTAATGTAGCTATACATTATGTTCCTATGGCAAATCCTGACGGGGCAGCAATATCACAGTATGGTTTTAGTGCTATAAGGAATAAATCGCTACGCAAGAAACTTTTAAAAATGCCAGGAGCAGATAATCCATCTTTGTGGAAAGCTAATGCCAGAGGTGTTGACCTTAATAAGAATTACCCATATGAATATACTCCAAGGCAGGGAAAGCGTGGCAGCCAGGGTTATACAGGGACTAAGAAATGCAGTGAGCCTGAAACAAAGGCAATAGTAGACTTAATTAATAAACTTAAAGGCAGTACAACTGTAAGGGGACAAATAAATTACCATGCAACAGGTTCAATAGTGTTTGGAGATTATGAAGGGCCTCTTGAAGAAACCATTACAGAAATGTATAACCTTGCATGTGATATTACAGGGTATACAAGCGCTGCCAGTTATAAAGGTGATGGTAAATCAGTTGGAAACCTCCGTGAATTCGTTATGTACAAGAAAAAACTGCCAAGCATAACACTTGAAATAGGCAAATCACCATGCCCATTGCCTTCCAGCGAATTTAAAGATGTGTGGAAGAGAAATAAAAACCTTATATTAAGGGAGACGGAGATGCTTATTAATAAAAATGAAGAGTAATATAATGACATTATCAGAAGCAGATATCTGGTATTTTGAAATACAGGCTTTAAAGGGCCTGTATTTTTTATATTTATATGGCACATCCGTTTCATAAAATCTCCAGTTATAATTCTGCGTCCGTCAGTCTGCCAGCACAGAATAACTGGAATTAGTGTGAAAAATGATTCTAAGACAGCAAAAAACGCTGTCTGACAATCATTACAATTTCACACAAGAAAAATGCAAAAACAGCATTT
>JAAWKM010000229.1 GCA_022797375.1 Lachnospiraceae bacterium | reverse complement strand
AAAACAGCAGCTAACAGCCACAAAAACAGTGTCTGTTGTCTGAGGCTTTGTGGAGTGACAGCTTCCGCAGTCCAGTAAAAGATATATACATTCCTGCAAGCAAGCTTGCGGAATGATATATCTTTTACTGGACTGTGAATAGTAACATAGTCTGATATATTTTTGAAAGGAATAAAGAATTATGTTTGATAAATTAGAAGATTTAACAAGAAGGCTTGAAGAGATAAATATGCTGCTTACAGAACCAGAGGTTATTAATAACCAGGAACAGTACAGGGAACTTATGAGGGAACAGAGTGAGCTGTCACCAGTTGCAAGCAAGTACAAGGAATATAAAGAAGCAAAAGACGGAATAGAAGACAGCCTTGCAATACTTGATGAAGAAAGTGACGAGGAGATGAGGGAGCTTGCTAAAGAGGAACTTAATGCATGTAAGGAAAAAGTGGCTGTATGCGAACAGGAACTTAAAATACTTATGCTTCCAAAAGACCCTAATGATGATAAAAACGTAATTGTTGAAATACGCGGTGGTGCAGGCGGGGATGAAGCAGCCCTTTTTGCGGCGGATTTATTCCGTATGTATTCAAAGTTTGCTGAAAATAACCGCTGGAAAATTGAAGTTATGAGTGCTAATGAAAACGGGATAGGAGGTTTTAAGGAAATAGTATTTATGGTAATAGGTACAGGTGCGTATTCAAAACTTAAATATGAGAGCGGGGTACACCGTGTACAACGTATACCTTCAACAGAATCTGGCGGACGCATCCATACTTCGACAGCTACAGTTGCAATAATGCCAGAAGTAGAAGAAGTAGATGTGCATGTAGACCCTAATGACTGCAAAATAGATGTTTACCGTGCTTCTGGCAATGGCGGGCAGTGTGTAAATACAACTGACTCCGCTGTAAGGATTACACATCTTCCTACAGGAATAGTCGTAACCTGCCAGGATGAAAAATCGCAGCTTAAAAACAAAGATAAAGCAATGAAAGTGCTGCGTTCAAGGATATATGACATGGAGCAGGAAAAGGCAAACAGCGAACAGGCAGCAGAGAGAAGAAGCCAGGTTGGCACAGGTGACCGTTCAGAAAAAATAAGGACATATAACTTCCCACAAGGACGTGTAACAGACCACCGCATAAAATATACAAGCCACAGGCTTGGTGAAATACTTGACGGGGATATAAATGAAGTACTTGACAATATAATAGCAGCAGACCAGGCAGCAAGACTTGCAAAAATGAATGAAAGCGCATAGGAACATAGAAAAAAGGGGTTTCTAATAAGCATGGCACTGGCATGTATTGCCAGGGTATATGGAGAGGGGTTATTATGAAAAGTGTAAAAACATTGTTACTTAGTGCGAATATATTTATTGTATTTGCTGTGGCAGCTGTAATTGGGCTTACTGCGAGAAGGAGTATGTTAAACCAGATTACAACATCACTTGATGTATATAAGCAGACATTGTATGAAGGGTATGATAATGCTGTTGAATACCAGGTGCAAAGTGTTATAGCACTCTTAAGGAGTATATATAAAAAACAGCAGGCAGGGGAACTGACACAGAGGGAAGCACAGGAAGAAGCCAAAAATTATATAAAATCCCTGCGTTACGGCAATGATGGCAGTGGCTATTTCTGGATTGACAATACAGACTATATATTAATTGCCCATCCTGTATTAGAAGAGCAGGAAGGTGATAACCGCTATGACCTTGAAGACCAGAATGGTGTAAAAATTATACAGGAAATCCTTAAAACAGTGCAAGAATCAGAGGATGGCGGTTTTAATGAGTTTTATTATACTAAGTCTGATGGTGCTACAGTTGCTCCTAAAAGGGCATTTTCAATGCTTTTTGAACCCTGGGGCTGGGTTGTAAGCACAGGGAATTATACTGATGAAATAGAAAGTGTTTATGCAGAACATGAGAAACAGATGGATGCACAGCTCCGGTGGCAGTTACAGATGTCAAACCTGTGTGTACTGGTAATGATTGTTGTTGCTGTAATTATTTCAGTTATATATGCAAGGAAGTTTACAAAGCCGCTGCGTAAGATACGTGACCTTGCCACCCGTATGTCAAAATGTGATTTTTCACAGCCAGCAGATATAAAGTCCAGAAATGAATTCGGCCAGACGGCAAAGACATTAAATGAAGCACAAGATACTTTAAAAATGTATATACATGATATATCAAGGCTTATACGTGAAATGGCAGATGGCAATTTTGAAATACATGCAGAAGCAAATTATGAGGGTGAATTTATTAAAATATATGATTCACTGAAAAAGATTGTGGAGTCATTAAGTTACACATTGTCTAAAATTGATGATGCTGCAAACCAGGTTGCCCTGGGTTCAGAACATATGGCAAATATTTCACAGCACCTTGCACAGTCAACAATGCAGCAGGCTGGCAGTATACAGGATGTTTCAAAGCATATGGGTGATATTGCAGGGCATGCAGAACATAATTCGCAGAATGCTGCCAACGCAAAAGAGTTTGTAATACAGTCAGGCAGCCATATTGAAGCTGGTGTGGAAATGATGGGCAGGCTTTCAGAGGCTATCAAAGATATATCAGAGGCGTCTTCTGACATTGTTAAGATTATTAAAAATATTGATGATATTTCATTCCAGACAAACATTCTCTCACTTAATGCTTCTGTAGAGGCAGCGCGTGCAGGTGAAGCAGGTAAGGGCTTTTCTGTTGTAGCTAATGAAGTAAGAAACCTTGCAGAAAAGTCAGGCAGTTCAGCAAATACTACACATGAACTTATAGAAAACTGTCTTAAAGCTGTGGGCAGGGGAGAACAGATTGCAGCAGACACAGAGAAGATACTGTCACAAATTGTAGAAGAAAATAAACAGGTACATAAGCTGGTTATGGATATTGCAGCAGATTCAGAAGAGCAGGCAGAAGACTCTGGATATATTAACCAGCAGATAGGCAATATTTCCAGTGCTACACAGGCAAATTCAGCTACAGTACAGCAAAGTGCTGCATCAAGTGAAGAACTTAGCCAGCAGGCAGCAATAATGAAAGAACTTGTAGGAAAGTTTAACCTAAGGAAGCAGGACAGTTAAATGATTAGCAGTATATCAAACAAACAGGTGAAAGAGATAATAAAGCTCCAGAAACAGGCAAAATACAGGCGGGCAGTATCTTTATTTATAGCAGAGGGCTTTAAAATGCTTAAAGAGGCAGCAGAAAAAGGCTGCCTTGTAAAAGCATATATATCAGAATTTGTATTAGAAAAAAATAGTGAAAACCTGGAATGGATTTGTAAAGAATTTCCATATGAAACTGTTTCAGATAAAATATTCAGGCAGCTTTCAGATACAGTTACAACACAAGGGGTACTAGGAATTGTAAAACAGCCATCCTATAGTATTACAGATATATTGGAAGACCAGAGGCACATATGGCTTCTGCTTGATGATATACGTGACCCGGGAAACCTTGGCACAATAATGCGCACTGCAGAGGGTGCAGGGATGTCTGCTGTTGTAATGGGCAGGGGGACAGTGGATTTATTTAATCCTAAAACAGTACGTTCTACAATGGGGGCAATATTCCGGATGCCATTTGTATATGTAGATGATATTGCAGAAATTATAACAAAGATTAAGAACAATGGTTATAGTGTATATGGAACAGCAATGAAAGGCAGCATTGCATATGACATGGCAGACTATACAAAAGGGGCGGGCATTGTGATAGGCAATGAGGCAAATGGAATACAGGACAGTGTTCTTGGATGTATAACGGGAAGTATACACATACCTATGGAGGGGAAACTGGAATCATTAAATGCAGCAGTAGCGGCAGCAGTTATAATGTACGAAGCAGCAAGGCAGAGACGTGCAGAAACTTTATAATTATAAACAGATTATTCACGTCCGTTGCATAAAAATTCCAGTTTTCCTGTACCGGCAGACGGACGCAGGGTTTCCAGTGCCAGGGCGGGTTTATTCCACTCCAGGAAAGCATGTCACAGACATGGCTTTTGCATACATTGCGTTACGTTAACCCACGCAGCGGCACATAAAGCCCCTGTGCCCCAAAAGAAACTTATGTTTCTTCTGCCACACAG
>JAAWKM010000028.1 GCA_022797375.1 Lachnospiraceae bacterium | reverse complement strand
ACAGTGCCATTTTGCACATTTTTTGTGCAAAATGTGTACATAACCAGTGCTGAAAGCACTGCTATGTTACTATTAAGCCGTAAGGCTGAATAGTAACAACGGACGTGAAATAATAAATAAATCCAATTGACAATATATAAAATAAGCTTTATATTTATTGTGAATATATAGGAATATATAAATACACACAGAAAGCGGAGGTCATTTTATGAAAGAATTTTCACCTGTTAAAGAGGGCAAAGTACGTGAAGTATATGATAACGGGGACAGTCTTGTTATTGTTGCGACAGACAGGATTTCAGCATTTGATGTAATACTTAAAAATGAAGTTACAGATAAGGGTGCTATACTTACACAGATGTCAAAGTTCTGGTTTGGTTTTACTAGTGATATTGTACCTAACCATATGATTTCTACAGATACAGAAGATATGCCAGAATTTTTTAGAAGTGAAAAATTTAATGGAAAAAGTATGCTTTGCAAGAAGCTTGAAATGCTTCCTATAGAGTGTATAGTCCGTGGATATATTACTGGCAGTGGCTGGGAGAGTTATAAGGAAAGCGGGACTATATGTGGAATAAAGCTTCCAGAGGGGCTTAAGGAGTCGGACAAGCTTCCAGAACCAGTGTATACTCCTACTACAAAAGCGGATTTAGGTGACCATGATGAACATATAACATTTGAAGAGAGTGTACAAATTCTTGAGAAGAAATTCCCTGGAAAGGGTGAAGAGTATGCAAAGAAGATTATGGACTGTACAATAGCACTTTATAAAAAATGTGCAGAATATGCACTTTCTAAAGGAATTATAATTGCAGATACAAAGTTTGAATTCGGGCTTGACGAAAATGGCAATGTAGTTCTTGGTGATGAGATGCTTACACCTGACAGTTCAAGATTCTGGCCTTTAGACGGATATACCCCTGGACAGGGACAGCCTTCATTTGACAAGCAGTATGTAAGGGACTGGCTTAAGGCAAATCCTGACAGTGCATACAAGCTTCCAGAAGATGTAGTTGAAAAAACAACTGGCAAATACAAAGAGGCTTTCTTAATGCTTACAGGCGAGGAATTTACACGTTAGTATAAATAGCTCCATATAAAACAATATAACATATTAAATAATTTTTGTATCTTATAGTGGAACTGTGCAGGCAGTGGTTAGCTTTTCACAGTTCCATTAATATTATAATATGACGTTGAAGTCAAAAGGTGTTTTGCCCCCAACTGATGTTAAGGATTTCTATATTGCCCCCACAATTCCCGCAATCCAGCAAACACCTCCAATCCCGCATATTTGCAAGCAAATCTGCTTCTTGCTGATGTTTGGCAGGTCAAGCCAGTAGATAGCAATTTGCATGTGAACATGCATTGCTATCTACTGGCTTGACTCTGGCATCATAATATAAAGTTTATGTATAAAGATTATATATCTTTTGGGTTAAAATTCCTCATACTTTCAAAAAGTTTCCATATATTGCTGCCAATTTTATTAACTAAATCGTTTTCTTCACAGGCAAATTTTTTAGCTCTTTCTATCGCCAGGTCTATATTCGGCAAATAGTTAGTTTTAAAATTTATTTTGCTTTTTCCATGATGCACTTTATCAGACAATTCTTTGCTGATAAATGTATTATGTCGTGATATTCTTGCATTTTCTTTGATAATATCCAGTTTATCATTATATTCCTGGAAAATGTCTGAAACATGCAGTAGAAGCCAGAATTCGAAACAGGGGTTTGATATATAACATTTATAGCCTTTTGATTTACAATATTCTAAACTTTCTGATATATTTTTTTCAGAGTGGTTTTGAGCGTCACGGTCAATTAAAATTGCAAATTCATCATATTTATTTTGGTATTGGTGCAAATATTTTCTATAGGAAATATTATATCCAATTTTAGTTAATTCATTTTCAAATATATTTTTTTCTTTTTTAGGAATTTCTTCAGGTGAATTCAAATATGTTTGAATAAATACCGTTCCATATTTTTCAATTAATTCTTCAGGGATATCTTCAATAAGGTTATGTCTGCTGGTTTCTCTTAACCGCATATATTCTTCCAGAAGTTCTATTACTTGTTTTGGTGCACTGTTTGTATCTTTATTACTGCGTTTAAGAACTTCAACATTTACTAATGCATTTATTCCAAGAATTTTGCGGTTAGCTGAAACCCCTTCAAAATATTCTTTTTCTGTTAAATTTCCTTCTACTGATAGAAAGTATATTTTTTGCGGTTTTATTTTGTCCTTTTCTTCTTCACGTTCAAAAATGGAAGCTGATAACCTGTATTTATTAATCATTGCCATACTCTCCAGTTATTAGATTTTCGTTAAAAAATGGGATTGCCCCATATCTTCCTATAAGATATTCCTTATTAATTTCTTTGCTGAAGTGTTCCTTGTACCTGTTTAGTGAGTATATTTGTGAGCTATGGTCCGGATTTCTTTCAACAAACCAGATTTCGTCTTTTCTTAATAAATCCAGGTCAAGAAGATTTGAATCATGTGTAGTTGCCATAAGCTGGCAAGGTGTTTGTTTTGTTATATTGTAAAATAATTCTATAAAGCGTTTTGTTAAATTAGAGTGAAGGCTTCTGTCAATTTCATCAATTAATATAGTTTTATATTTTTTATTTAAGAAAAAGAAAAGCGGTATCAGGTCAAACAGCCTTTTTGTTCCATCTGATTCATCAGAATAATCAAATAATTCTTTATCGTTTCCATGGTTAAGCTTCATCTTGTTATATATTACATTTCCATCTTTATCTTTTCTAAAAGCGAAAAATTGCTGTTTTAACTTTAACATTACTGGATGTTCATAATCAGAATTTGAAATATCATATTTGAAATTCTCAATATTTTCTTCTGGAACAAACTGTATTAGCTTATCTATGCTAACAGGTTGTTCTTTCCCTTCAACTTTTTCTATACCTGTGTCAAAAAATAGCATTAAATCTGAAAATATATTTCTTGATACATTACTATAAACCAGTGTGTTTAATTTCGTATATTTTGAATTTGGATAAATAGCTATTATATCATTAAAACTTTCATGTACGTTTAAAATATCATAGAAAAACTCTTGTTTGCCGTTAACTCTTTCAGATATATCACTTAAAATAGTTTTTTTCTTTAAAGAATCAGATATATCTGTTCCAAAGGCTTCCAGATAAAATTTCATCCGTTGTGCTTCAGGAGTATCATATTCAATTTTATCTGATGTTACAAAACTCATTCCATGTTCGTCTGTTTCCCTGTTAAATATTGTTTCTTCTTTTCCATCTGCTTCAATTTTAACTAACCATTCGCCACATATTTCTTTTTTATCATATAATATGGCTATTCCATAGGAGTATTCTGTATCATTAGTAACCAGCCTGTATTCAAAAATACCTGGAATATGGTATGCATTACTGTTAATTCTGAAATAATTTTTATCAACAGAAACATTATCCATACCAGAAAGAATAATCTCTTTTGAGAAATCTATTGCATCAATTAAATTGCTTTTCCCACCTGCATTAGCTCCAAATATTAGTGCACTTTTGAGTATTTTTCTGTTTACAGTGGAAAATATATGTTCTTTATGCATTGCAGTTTTACTTGCAATAAAAGAAATTGTCTGTGTGTCCTGGAATGATTTAAAATTACTTACAGAAAATCCAGCTAGCATATTATTACCCCTCTCAATATATAAATAATTACATTATATTGTGGCTTTTAAATGATGTCAATATACTGCCTGCCACCCGGATTTTATTTATATTATTTATTTAAATTATTTTAGAAAAAGGTATATACATCCAGTGCCAAATGTGGTAAGTTTATATTATATATTAAATGCTGCCAGCTATATAGGCGGTGGTGTTTTGGAACATCAGTAACTTGTTACGCAAAAAGCGTTTCAAGGGGGACTTATTTAGTAATGATTGGAGGAGCGGTATGGATTTACAGAAAAATTACAAGTTTTGGTTTTGTACAGGTTCACAGGATTTATATGGTGATGAATGCCTTGCAAATGTAGCAGAACATTCAAAGAAGATTGTTGCTGCATTGAATGAGTCAGGAAATCTGCCATTTGAAGTTGTATGGAAACCAACTCTTATTACAAATGAACTTATAAGGAGAACATTTAATGAAGCTAATATGGATGATGAGTGTGCAGGTGTAATTACATGGATGCATACTTTTTCGCCTGCAAAGTCATGGATTATTGGACTGCAGGAGTACAGGAAACCATTGCTTCATTTACATACACAATTTAACCAGGAGATACCATATGATACCATTGATATGGACTTTATGAATGAGAACCAGGCAGCACATGGTGACAGGGAATACGGGCATATGGTCACACGTATGGGTATTGAACGTAAAGTAGTAGTAGGGCACTGGAGTGATGCAAATGTCCAGGGGCGTATTGCTTCATGGATGCGTACAGCTATAGGAATTATTGAAAGCAGCCATATAAGGGTAATGCGTGTTGCTGACAATATGAGGAATGTTGCAGTTACAGAGGGTGATAAAGTTGAGGCACAGCTTAAATTTGGCTGGGAAGTTGATGCTTATCCTGTAAATGAGATTGCTGCATGTGTTGATGCTGTATCTGAGGCAGATACCAATGCCCTTGTTGATGAATATTATGATAAATATGAGATACTTCTTGAAGGAAGAAATCCAGATGAATTTAAGAAACATGTTGCTGTGCAGGCACAGATTGAAATAGGGTTTGAGCGTTTCTTAAAGGAAAAGAACTACCATGCAATAGTTACACATTTTGGTGACCTTGGCTCATTAAAACAGCTTCCTGGGCTTGCAATACAGAGGCTTATGGAAAAGGGGTATGGCTTTGGTGCTGAGGGTGACTGGAAGGTTGCTGCAATGGTACGCCTTATGAAGATTATGACAGCAGGCATGAAAGATGCAAAGGGTACATCTATGCTTGAAGATTACACTTATAATATGGTGCCTGGCAAAGAGGGCATTCTTGAGGCGCATATGCTTGAGATATGTCCTTCTATTGCAGGAAGCCCTATACAGATTAAATGCCAGCCACTTTCAATGGGTGACAGGGAAGACCCTGCAAGGCTTGTATTTACATCAAAGGACGGACATGGAATTGCAACATCACTTATTGACCTTGGAAACCGTTTCCGCCTTATAATTAATGAAGTAAACTGCCGCCAGACTGAGAAGCCTATGCCAAAGCTTCCTACAGCTACAAACTTCTGGACACCTGAACCAGATTTCTATACAGGTGCAGAAGCATGGATTCTTGCAGGCGGTGCGCACCATACTGCATTTACATATGACCTTACAGCAGAGCAGATGTGTGACTGGGCTGCAATGATGGGAATTGAAGCGGTAGTAATAAACAAGGATACAACAATACCAGGCTTTAAGCGTGACCTTATGCTTGGAAATATTGTTTACAGATAATAAAATATATAATGTGTATATACGCAGAATGGAGGGTAAGATGAAAGACGCTATTATTAATGGCAGGACAGCACTTGGTATTGAATTTGGTTCAACAAGGATTAAGGCAGTTCTTGTTGACGACCAGAACAATCTTATAGGAATTGGTGGACATTCCTGGGAGAACAAATATGAGAACGGTGTGTGGACATACAGCCTTGATGATATATGGGGAGGTTTACAGGACTGTTATTCACAACTTGCAAAGGATGTAAAAGAAAAACATGGTGTTACTATTGAAAAGGTTGGTGCAATAGGTTTTAGTGCAATGATGCATGGTTATATGGCATTTGACAAGGAGAACAAGCTTCTTGTGCCTTTCCGTACATGGAGGAATACTATAACAGAAGAAGCAGCAGACAAGCTTACAGAACTGTTTGGCTTTAATATTCCACAGCGCTGGAGTATTGCGCATCTTTACCAGGCAATTTTAAATAATGAAGAACATGTAAAAGACATTGCATATTTTACAACACTTGCAGGCTATATCCACTGGCAGCTTACAGGTGAAAAGGTGCTTGGTGTAGGTGAAGCATCAGGTATGTTCCCTATAGACTCATCAACAAGGCAGTTTAATACAGATATGGTTGCTAAGTTTAACAATGCTATCGCAGATAAGGGCTTTTCATGGAAACTTGAAGATATTATACCAGGCGTACTTGTGGCAGGGGATAAGGCAGGTGTGCTTACAGATGAAGGTGCAAAACTTCTTGATGTTTCTGGGAATCTTAAAGGAGGCATTCCGCTTTGCCCTCCAGAGGGTGATGCAGGCACAGGAATGGTTGCTACAAACAGTGTTTCAATACGTACAGGTAATGTATCAGCAGGAACTTCTGTATTTGCAATGATAGTTCTTGAAAAACCACTGAAAAATGTACACCGTGAAATAGATCTTGTAACTACACCTGTAGGCGATGCGGTTGCAATGGTACATTGTAATAACTGTTCTTCTGATATTAATGCATGGATAAATCTTTTTAAAGAATTTGCGGATGTTTGTGGATTTGAAATTAAAACAGGGGATATATATGAAAAACTTTACAAGAAGTCAGAAGAAGGCGATAAAGACGGCGGCGGGCTTCTTGCATATAACTATTTCTCAGGTGAGCATGTAACAGGATTTGAAGAAGGAAGGCCTTTATTTGCAAGGGAAGTAAACAGCAATTTCAACCTTGCTAACTTTATGAAGGTTACACTTTATACTGCATTTGGCGCATTAAAGACAGGGCTTGATATACTGCTTAAAGAAGAAGATGTCAAGATTGACTCAATATTCGGGCATGGCGGTTTATTTACAACAAAGGGTGTATGCCAGAAGATTTTAGCTGCTGCAATGAATGCACCTGTATCTGTAATGGATACAGCAAGTGAAGGCGGTGCATGGGGAATGGCTATACTTGCATCTTATATGAATAATAAAAAAGATGGGGAGTCACTGGGTGATTACCTTAAATCAAATGTATTTGCAGGTACTACAGGTTCAGTTGAACAGCCAGACCCAGCAGATGTAAAGGGATTTGACGACTTTATTAAGAAATATAGCAGAGGGCTTGCAATAGAGCGCGCTGCGGTTGAGAACCTTTAATTTATAAAAACATCAGCAGGGCAAGTATAAAGGATGTGTACAGTTATATTATGTACACATCCTTTTAGCTTTGTATTATTAATGTAATGGAATTGACAGACTGGCAGAGAAACCACCATAAGGGCTGCTGCCAGCACAAAATTTACCATTATGGGCAGCAGCAACTTGTTTCACAATAAGAAGCCCTAAGCCGTGGCACTGTTCTGCTGTATTTTCATCACATGCCATATAGTGCGGGGAGTGGTTAATTTTTTCTATCTGTTCTTTTGATGCCCCAATGCCATCATCAGCAATAATTATGGTACAGAAGCCATCTGATGAAATCATTTTTGTATAAATTTTACATCCGCTGGGATTATGGCTGATGCAGTTCTGGATTAAATTGCTTATGGCACGTTTTAATAAGTTTTTATCAGCATATACAAAACAGGAAGTTAAATTCCCATCTGTCTGCCATTCAACAGGATATCTGGATTCTATATCCATATTTATAAAACTGACAACTACCTGGCGGGCTATAGCAACCATATTTTCTTTTTCCAGGTTTAGGGGATTCAGGCTGTATTCCAGTTTAGAAGCCAGGTTAAGGTCATTAATTAAACTTTTTATCCGTCCGCTTTGCTTTACGATAATAGCAGCCATTTGGTGTGCACTGTCTGACAGGTTTTTATCTTCTTCTAACTGGCTTGCATATCCCATAACCATTGACAGTGGTGTTCTTATATCATGTGATACACCTGCAATCCAGTTTACCCTTGCATTCTCTCTTTTTTGCAGTTTTCTGTCTTGTGACTGCAGGATTTCTGAAGTTTTATTAATGCTTATGGCAATTTCTGAGAACAATCCTTTTTCTTTTACATAAACATGTTTTTTTAAGGGCAGGGACTGTATACCTTTTATTATTGGCTTTACAGATTTCAGTAAATTAGAATTAGCAGTAACATATATAATAAAAACAAGCAGTATATTAATTAATAAAAAAGAAAGTATAGTTTTAGGAAGGTTTGCAATTAAGCTGTAATCCCAGCTTGGCCACATATGTTTCCAGAAACTTTTCTTTGGATAGCCAAGTACAACAAGACCATCCTCTGCTTCCCCTGTAAAGGCAGGATATCCGTCTATATAACCACGTACCAGGTGTGCTATATCTGAAACGGAATATGACATAGGCACAGTACCAGGCAGGTTGTCCGTATGCCATACTACCTGCATTGAGTTGTTATCAATAAAAATTGCCCATATGCCGGAATTTTCCAGCTCAGATGCAATATTGCCAGACAGTACATATTCCCTGCCATCATATTTTAAACCACTGGCGGTCTCTTCTGCGGTTTTCCATGGGGAAGAGTTTGGTTTCTGTCTTGATGTGTATATATATAACAGTACAATATCCAGAATAATAATAAGAATAGAAGATAACAGCATAATACCTGTAAAACGCCGTATCAGTTTAGGTATGCTTTTCATAAAAATCTCCATTCCGCCGCCTTTCAGTTGGCGGCACAAATAGTAATGAACAATGCTGTTTTTATTTATTTTCTTTTAGGACTAATTTATATCCTAAGCCCTTAACAGTAATTAAAGATACAGGGCGTGAAGGATTTAATTCTATCTTTTCTCTTATACGGCGGATATGAGCCATAAGAGAGTTTTCATAACCAAAGGGATTTTCTCCCCATGCAGCTTCACATAGAGAGTCAGTTGTCACAATACGTCCAGCGTTACGGTATAAAACATTTAAAATAGAGTGCTCCTTTGCTGTCAGGGCAATGTGCTCTCCGTTTTTAGTTACTTCTGCCTTGTCAAAGTCAATTTCACTATCATGTAATCTTACATGTGGGTTTTCATCTTTATAAGTCCTGCGCAGGATTGCCATAATGCGGAATACAAGTTCTTTTGGCAGAAATGGTTTTACTACATAGTCATCTGCACCAATGCCAAATCCCTGGAATTTGTCTTCATCTTCACCACGGGCAGTAAGAAAAAGTATGGGGTAGCTGCCATTTTGCCTTAGCTGTTCCATTAAAGAAAAGCCGTTGCCGTCAGGAAGCATTACATCAAGAATTGCAAGTTCTGGATTATAACTGTCTGCCAAAGCAAGTGCATTTTTAATATTTTTTGCAGTTGCAATATTATTAAAACCCTCTGAATTTAAAATGGAAACAAGCATATCCAGCAGTTCCTGCTCATCATCTACAATAAGCAGGCGTTTGCTTTTTAAAAATTCAAAATCCATAAGACCCTTCTTTCTGTTCTGGTTTAATATATGTCTTTGTATATATTTTGCTTTCCATTGTATGTATGTTTTCTATATTATAGCACACATTTTAAAGATTTAACGGCATTTTGGCAAATGTAAGGTAAATGTAAGGCTGGCGGAAGGTTAGCACAAGGTTCATGCTGTAATATAAATTTATATTTAAGAAAAAGGAGCATAATGTAATGAATATTATTGAAACAAAAAATCTTACTAAATCTTATTCTGGATTTACAGCAGTTTCTGGTATAAACCTCCATATTCCAAAAGGAGAGGTTTATGGTTTTCTTGGTCCAAATGGTGCAGGCAAATCCACTACTATGAAAATGTTTTTAGGGCTTGTAAAGGCAACAAGTGGTTCATTCACTATTGATGGAAAGAAATATCCTAAAGACAGGGAAAGAATATTAAAAGAAACAGGTTCCCTTATTGAAGCGCCTGCCTTTTATGGTAATTTAAGCGGGGAGGAAAATCTTGAAATTATATGTAAAATATTAGGGCTGCCAAAGTCTTCCGTATCTGAAGCCCTTGAGATTACCGGGCTTACACAGTTCAGGAAACGGCTTGCCAAAAAATATTCTCTTGGAATGAAGCAGAGGTTAGGGCTTGCCAGTGCATTAATTGGAAAGCCTCCAGTTTTAATTCTGGATGAACCAACAAACGGGCTTGACCCAGTTGGTATTCATGAAATAAGGACACTTATACGTTCCTTGCCAGAGAAATATGGATGTACAGTCCTGGTATCATCCCACCTGCTTTCTGAAATTGAACTGATGGCTGGAAATATTGGCATTTTAAACCATGGGCACTTGCTGTTTGAAGGAACGCTTGAAGGACTGAAATATGATGCAGCGGCTAAAGGTTATCCTGTTGATAACCTGGAAGAAATGTTTCTTGCAATGATTGATGAGGATAACAGAAAGAGGGGGACGGTAATATGAGTGCCTGGCTGGAATATAAAAAAGTAAAAAGAACAGGTTTTATCCCATTGTTTTTAATTGGGGGAATATTGTCTGCCGCTGTACCTGTAACCAATATGGTATTCCGTGCAGAAATGTATATTGGCATGTCTGGTACGCCTGTACAGATTTTGCTTGGTGCTAACTGGCAGCTTATGGCAATGTTTAATGTCCTTGTTATAGTGACAGGAACATGTCTTTTATACCATATAGAATATGATAACAATTCCATTCAGAAGTTAAAATCACTTCCTATACATGAAGGCCAGGTCTTCTTAGGAAAGGCAGTACTGGTGGTCATGATGTATCTGGTGGCGCTTGTAACAGAGGCAGCTGCAGTTATATTTTGTTCCATTCACTGGTTTGTAACTGGTGATGGTTTCTGGACAGAATTATGCCAGAATTTTGTCTATATGTTTATTATTGGACTGCCATGTATTGCATTGTCACTTATGGTTTCAGAAGCCTGTAAAAATATGTGGATATCACTTGGGATTGGGGTTATATGTGTGTTTATGGCATCAATATTGCCAGAAGAGCCTTTTTTTCTTTCGTTGTTTCCGTTTTCCATGCCATTTAAAATACTGGCTGGTACAGAACATGCAGTAATTTATATTTATGCGTCTGCTGCCTGGATTGCCGTAACCAGTCTTGCAGAACTGGTATTTATAAAAATAAGGAGGTCATTGGAATGAATTTTTTATCACTTTTAGGTGTTGAATATAAGAAAATAAAACGTTCAAAGATATTTTTGATTTTATTTACTGCGGCATTTATTCTCTGGATTCCATCGGTTATTAATTCTGCTCTTAATTTCAATATGCAGGCAGAGGGGATTTCACCAGAAAATAATTTCTTTATCCAAGGTTTTATGGCAATGTCATGGTTTATGTTCCCTGCCTGCATGGTAGTTGTAACAGCCCTGTTAAACCAGACAGAAAGGACAAATAATGGAATTATTAAAATGCTTTCCCTGCCTGCCAGCAGGTTTAAACTAAACATTGCGAAGTTTGTTGTAATGCTTTCCCTGGCAGCAGTACAAATTTTAATAATGGCAGCAGTTTATTATGCCAGTGCAGCCATTGCATCTATAATGCAGGACTATAACTTTATACTTCCGCCACTTTTTGTTGTAAAAGAAACCATATTTATTTTTTTATCTGTAATACCAATGTCTGCATTTTTCTGGATGTGTTCTGTATGTATACAGTCACCTGTGTTCTCTGTTGGTATTGGGCTGGCATCAATTGTTCCATCTGTACTTTTAATTAATACAGAAGCCTGGTTTGCCTATCCTATGTCGTATCCGTTTTTTGTGGTTACATCAGAATATGGAAGGCTGGCAGTAAATCTTGAAACAGCACAGATAGAACTAATGCCCTGGATACCTGTAGCAGTTCTTATCACAATTATATGTCTTGGGATTTCATGCCTGTGTTTTGGGCGGGCGGTAAGTAAATAACTGGAAAAATATATTTAGGGAGGATTATTATGAAAAATAAAGTTTTAACTATTGCCAGCATTATTATGATGTTTTTGCCATGGACTATTTTACCTGTCAGGATGAATGAATGGGCGTTAAAGTCTCCTGTTGCAGAAAAGATAATTATGGGCTATGCATTGTTTATGATATTTAGTGGTGTGTTTACAATTGTCTCTTATTTTGTAGAAAAAGTGCAGAATGTTTTAATGAAAGCCTGCCTTGTTATCAACACTGTTTATGCAGCAGCAGGTATTATTTTTTTAAGCATGATGTAATAAGGTATTGCTGTTATTGGCTATTGCCTCTTTCCGGGATATATGTTTGAAATTTTGCGTGGATAGATTATAGAAAATAGTGTAAAATAGTTACAGTATTATAATTTATTATAGAAAGCAGATATTCCAGCTTTCCAGGAAAGAGGTTTAAAATGGGGAAGATTAAATTAATAGTTATGGATATGGATGGTACTCTTCTTAATTCAGAAAAGGTTGTAAGCAGTTATACAAAAGATTTATTAAAAAGGCTTAGTAAAGAAGGATATAAACTGGGTATAGCTTCAGGAAGGCCAATTACTGGGCTGAAACGGACAGTAAAGGCATTAGGAATTGATGGTTTTATTAATTTTATGACAGGGTCTAACGGTGCGGAATTATTTGATGTTGATAACAACCAGGAAAATTGTTTCTACCAGCTTTCACCAGAAATAATAGATGAAATAATTAATTTATATGCACCTTTTGAATTAAATCCATATGTATACCAGGGAGAGAACTGCTATGCATACAAAAATGACAGCACAATAGAAAGGGCGGCAAGGAATAACCATCTTGGGATTGTGCTTTGTAACCTTAAGGAAGAAATTAAAACATCCCAGAGCAAGCTTGTACTTAGTACACCACCAGAGAAAATGAAACAGGTAGAAGCTTTTTATGAGGAACATAAGTCAGACAGATACAGGGCTTTTAAATCACAGTCAGATATGTTTGAGTTTGTACACCCTGAATTATCAAAAGTGTATGGAATAAAATATTACTGCAGCCAGCATGGTTATAATATAAGTGAGGCAGCAGCCTTTGGCGATACTACTAACGATATAGAGATGCTAAGGGAATGTGGAACGGGTGTCTGTATGTGTAATGGAACAGAAGATGCCAGGCTTGCAGCAGATATTATCACAAAGTATAACAATGATGAGGACGGGCTTGCAAAGGAGCTTGAAAGTATTTTATTTTAGTGTTTTAAAATAATTACAGGGGGTGTGCCTATGGTATGGCTTAAGGCAGATGCAGGGCTTGAAAATACATATAAAAAGCTGGTCTATGCATCAAAAGCAGATGTAGAATGGAATGGTTTTATATTAGCAGAAAATAATACAGTAATACTTCCAGGTAGTGTTAATTCACTGGTTTTTGATTTTGACTTAAAGAAAGTGTATCCAAATATAATAGATGTTCCAGAAATGCCAGCGGATATATCTGGAATAGATGGAAAACAGCTGTTAAAAAATATATTTAATATGACTTTATATATTTTTGGCAAATGGGGAGCACTTCATGGGATAAGGGTTGAGCACACATATGAAAAAATAGACCTGCTGCTTAAACAAATTTTGAAGGAAGCAGGGGCAGAAGCTTATTATTCCAGGAATGGAATAAAGTTTTCATGTGGTGGCAAGAGTGTGGTTTTTGAAGATATTGTTGTAGCTGCAATTAATAAAATAAAAGAGGATGAAAAGGCAGAAGAGGAAGGGCTGGAAAACGGGGAGGAAGAAGAGTATCCACAGGGTTTATGGCATGATATGAAGTGGAAAACTACAAATGCAAGTTTTAGCAGGCAGGATTTAGACAGCAGTGAAAAGGGAGCAGACAGGCTTGGCAGCAATTTTTATATTATACCTTATAAATGTCCTCAGTGTGGCAGCCATCTCCACATGTCAGTCTATCCTGATGGCAAGGAATTTGTAATAGATACAGAAGAAGGAAAGGTTTATGTGGCAAGGGTATATATGTGTCCTGGATGCAGCCTTTTTTATACGCCAAGACCTGGAAAACTTCTATCAGAAGGGGATGAGTATATCCTTGATTTTGATAATGATGCAAAAGCAGCAGATGATTATAAGAAACTTATAGGCAGGAATGGCGGTAAAAACAGCAACAGCAATACAAATATGTATGAACATGAGTATGCGGGCAAGGTACATAATGGCAGTAAAAGCCTGGCAAAAATATGCCGTAATATCAGGCGGCTTTCAATTGCAGAACTTGAAAGGCTGCTTGAAGAAATGGATGAAGGGTTTTACCGTGGAAGTGAAGTAAAAAGGTTTCTGGAATATATAAAACAGGAACTTGAATTTAGGAAAAATGAGCAGCTTGACCCATATACAGCTTTCCGCAAAGGTTTAAAATCAGGCAAGATAGGGGAAGAAGGGGTTGCAGGCGGTACAGAAAGGCGCAGGGTGGACTACAGCAGTATCAGGGATGAAGAAGAGTCCGGCCATAATATGCAGGATGGTGAAGAAACAGAGGAGAGAAATATAGAGAAAGAAAATATAGAAGAAGAAAATACAGAAGACAGCATTATGGAAGATATAATTAAAAAGTATATGGGTGAAGGGGAAATACCACAGAAAAATATACAAGATAGTGGAAATATACAAAAAGACGGAACAGAAAGTGTAATAAGAAATAATACAGAAAATGATAGAAATAACCAGGAACAGCCAGAAGAAAATATGGGAACAGAAGAAGATTCTGTACAAAACCAGACAGGTAAAAATGTAAAAAAAGCTGGAAAGGTAAAATCCCTCTTTAGCAAAAAAGACAAACAATATAAAGAAAAATATACAATAAATAATAAAGATGCAGCCAGCATTACAAGTGGCGCTATGGATACAGAAGGAAACCACAGTGAAGAGAATGCAGGCACAGAAATTACAGAAGAAAGAGAAGAAGGAAGAGAATCTGTACAGAACAAAGACAAAGAAGTGGTATCTGCCAGGAAAAATGCTAATAACAATGAAGCAATTTTAAATAAGGAAGATGCAGTAAGAAAGATATCAGCAGCCAAGGGTAAAAAATATCCAGAGATTGCAAGGCTTTTTAATGAGGTTAGAAACAGCAGTTTAGACAATGCAGACAAAGAGGAATTTACAAGTGAACTGAAAGATATGCTTGAGAAGGCAGGCAAAAATGAACTGGATTATCTTATATCACATCTTCCCCAAAGTGATACTAAAGAAAGATATAAAAGAACCAGGGAACGTATTAAATCATATAAAGATATAGATACTGGCAAATATGAAGAGATAATTAACAAATATATAGAGAATGCAGAGCGTGAAGAACTTTCTTCAATGGTAAAAAGGGCAGCAGCGGGCGGAAGGAAAAGTCTTTTAAAAGTACTTGATGATATACAAAACAAGGAGTTTGACTTAGGTGTACTTAAAGAATACAGTGATGAAATATACAGACAGATAAAAGATATTGACATGGAAACAGTAAGAAGAATTGTTCCAGATATATCTGCACTGGATGTACAGGATGGTCTGCGTGCTATAAAGGAAATAGAAGCAGCAGATATTCTTCCAGAACTTAAAAAAGAGATGTCTTCACTTATAGATAAAAAACTTACACGTATGAAAACAGAGGAAAGCGGGCAGCTTGTTGAAAAAATCCAGAGAAACCTGGAAGACAGGATAGAAAACCTTTCAAGAATACATTATTATGATGCCATAAAAATGTCAAATGGGGATAATAAGGATGAAGAATCACTTCTTATAAGAAAAGCAATAAGCAAGTATGCAATTTTACTTGGGAAATATGAATATCCTGTTATAATATATGATTCATCACATTTTAGAAATGGTAAAGAAGGGTTTATAATTTCACCAGACCATATTTTTTATAAAGGTGTAATAAAATCTGGAACATTGGACATTATGGATATTGATAATATTTCACTGGAAAATGGAAAGACAGGAAAAGCGGTTTTTGTAAATAGCATGACAAAACGCAAAGTAAAACTTCCATGTGTTTTTAAGGGCAAAGACCAGGAAAATTTTGCAGAAGTGCTAAATGGATTTGTGGAATATTTAAAAGCAAAACCTAAATCAAGAAGTGTTGAATATATGGCACAGGAAAAACATGCTGCAATATGTTGTTACAGGTGCGGGCATGTGTTTAAATCAGGAAATATATGCCCTAAATGTGGAAGCCGTATATAGCTTTATTTACTATTGACAAGTATGTATAATATGTTACAATGTAGAAATAAAAACTACATTGTACATTTATGGAAAATATGTATTGACTGTAGCCCGGCAATTTAAAGGAAAGGCATGGTTATCTTATATGGAATATCAGGTTATAAGCGACAGTTCATGTGATTTAGAGGCAGATTTAAAAGAAAAATATAATATAGAAGTAGTCCCGTTTTTTGTTTCATTTGATGAAGAGAAATATTATAAGGAGATTGAGGAAATAGCAATCAGGGATGTGTATGAGAGGATGGTTGCTAACCCGAAACAGTATCCTAAGACTTCCCTGCCTTCTGTACAAAATTATGTAGATGCATTTCTGCCACATGTCAAAGCTGGAAGGGGGATTATTTGTATCTGCCTTACTACATCTTTAAGCGGTTCTTATAATTCTGCTGTAAATGCCAGGACAATAGTATGTGAAGACTATCCGGATGCAAAAATCGAAGTTATTAATTCACATGGCGCTACGGTATACCAGCGCTTATATGTTATTGAGGCTGCCAGAATGAGGCAGCAGGGTTATAGCCTGGAACAAAATGTAAAAGTCCTTATGGGGCAGATGCGGGATAATGCGCGTATATTCTTCACAGTTGGAGACCTTGACTATCTGCAGCATGGAGGACGTATTGGGAAAGTTGCAGGAATTGCGGGAAGCGTTTTAAATCTTAAACCACTTATAACATTAGAGGGCGGGTCAATAGATTCATCAGGAGTTGCAAGAAGCCGTAAGAAATCCATGCTTAAAACAATAGAACTGCTTAAATCATTTTTTAAAGAAAATGGCGAAAATCCTAAGGATTACGCTTTTGCTGTTGGATTTGGGTATGACAGGCAGGAGGGTGTACAATATAAAGTTATGGTTGATGAAGTATTAAAAGAGATGGGCGCAGAGGGTAGTGCGGACCTTGTGCAGATAGGTGCAACAATATGTGTCCATACAGGGCCATATGCAATAGGCGTAGGGCTTGTAAAACGTTTTGAATGTTGTTAGCAGATATTGACAACTATAAGGTGGTAATATATAATCAAAACAATGGCGATGACGGAGAAAAGTAACATAAATTATCGTTGACAGAGAGTGAAGGATGGTGGAATCTTCATAAAGTGAATTTGTGCGAAGAACACTCCAGGGCATATACCTATGCCTGTACAGCCGCAATCTGAAAGATATAGCATATATCTAGTAGGTGCGCCGTAAGCTGCACGAAAGACAGCAAAGCCTGTGTATACATGGCTGCAGAGAGACTGTTTAACAGTAAACCGGGTGGTACCGCGGATATTTCCGTCCTGGACTTTAAGTCCAGGACGTTTTTTTACATTATTAAGCAGAATCTTAAAAACACGCTTCTTAAGTGGCAATAAGGTTATTTTGCCAGCTGGCGGGCAGCAGGTATCATTTGGTTTTTAAAGAATGGAGGGAAAATATGAATATATCAAATATTTACAGGGATGTTACATTAGATAATGTAAGTGAAAGCGATGTTGGAAAGGATATGAGACTGGCTGGCTGGGTTGAAAATATACGTGACCATGGTGGAGTGTCTTTTATTGACTTAAGGGATATGTATGGTGTAATGCAGGTTGTAATGCGTGACACATCACTGCTTGAAGGTATAAGTAAAGAGGACTGCATAAGCATTAAAGGTGTTATAGAGCACAGGGATGAAGAAACATATAACCCTAAGATACCAACAGGCACTATAGAACTTGAAGCACACAAAGTTGAAATACTTGGCAGGGTTTACAGGCAGCTTCCTTTTGAAATTATGACTTCTAAAGAAACAAGGGAAGATGTGCGCCTGAAATACCGCTACCTTGATTTGCGTAATGCCAAGGTACGTGACAATATGCTTTTCCGTTCAAATGTCATAAGCTTTTTAAGGCAGAAAATGACAGATATGGGATTTCTTGAAATACAGACACCAATTCTCTGTGCTTCATCACCAGAAGGTGCAAGGGATTATATAGTGCCTTCACGTAAATTTAAAGGAAAATTTTATGCATTACCACAAGCGCCACAGCAGTATAAACAGCTGCTTATGGTATCAGGCTTTGATAAATATTTCCAGATAGCACCATGCTTCAGGGATGAAGATGCCCGCGCTGACCGTTCACCAGGAGAATTTTACCAGCTTGATTTTGAAATGGCATTTGCAACACAGGAAGATGTATTTAAAGCAGGTGAAGAGGTATTATCATCAACATTTGAAAAATTTGCACCAGAAGGATTTGAGGTGACAAAAGCCCCATATCCTGTAATAAGCTACAAGCAGGCAATGCTTGAATTTGGAACAGACAAACCTGACCTGCGTAACCCATTGCGCATTGTGGATGTGACAGACTTCTTCCAGAGATGTACATTTAAGCCGTTCCACGGCAAAACAGTGCGTGCAGTCAAGGTCCATGCAGATATGTCCAAAGGTTTCCATGAAAAACTGCTTAAATTTGCACAGTCAATAGGAATGGGAGGCCTTGGGTATCTTGAAGTAAAAGAAGATATGGCATATAAAGGGCCTATTGACAAGTTTATTCCTGATGATATGAAAGGGGAGATTGCAAGCATAGCATCACTTGAAACAGGGGATACTATTTTCTTTATAGCAGACAGGGAGGAGCAGGCGGCATTATATGCAGGACAGATAAGGACAGAACTTGGGGAACGTCTTGGATTAATTGAAAAGAATGCATACCGTTTCTGTTATATTAATGATTTCCCTATGTATGAATATGATATGGAACAGAAGAAGTATATATTTACCCATAATCCGTTTTCAATGCCACAAGGAGGGCTTGAAGCATTAAATGAAAAAGAGCCTTCAGAAATACTTGCATACCAGTATGATATTGTATGTAATGGTGTTGAACTTTCGTCTGGTGCGGTACGTAACCATAACCTTGATATAATGGTTAAGGCATTTGAAATTGCAGGATACACAGAGGAAGATTTAAAAGAAAAATTCGGGGCATTATATAATGCATTCCAGTACGGTGCACCGCCACATGCAGGAATGGCTCCTGGTGTTGACAGGATGATTATGCTTCTGCTCAATGAAGAGAATATACGTGAAGTTATACCATTCCCGATGAATGGCAATGCACAAGACCTTATGTGTGGCGCTCCAAACGAAGTTACAGAACAGCAGTTAAGGGAAGTACACATCAAAGTAAGGCAGTAATTTAGAAGTTTTAAGCCATTTCCCCTTGTATTCTCCTTATGGGGGATGGTGTTTCCAGGCATGGCAGAATAAAATAATCCTGTCTAGTATTTTTATTATTATTATTTAGGAGGGTTATTATGGACCAGATGCTGGCAGGAAGATTTATTGCTAAGAAACGTAAAGAAAAAAATATGACACAGGCGGCACTTGCAGAGAAACTTGGTGTTTCTAACAAAACAGTTTCAAAGTGGGAAACAGGAAAATGTATGCCGGATTATAGCGTAATTGAACTGCTTTGCAAAGAGTTAGGAATAACTGTTGCAGAGCTGCTGGATGGCGATGAAAAGGCGGACAACAGTGTGCGTGTATATGATGATACACAAGTGCTTGGGCTGGTTAAAAGAATACAAATGCTTGAACACCAGCGTAAATCAATGTCTGGATTAATCTTAATTATAATGGGAATTGCGCTTCTGCTGCTCCATTATAATGTGGGAGGGAGTAATGTAAAGGACTTTATTTCAGGGCTTCTTTTAGGCATTTCCATTGCAGAGATGGCTGCAGGCGTCTATCTGGCTGTACGCGGGTTAGCAGAAAATAAATAACTTATAATAATATAAGAATGGAAACTGTTATATTACATTACAATATTGTTACAGGGCAGAAACCCTTGCTATATGTAATGTTGTATAACGGCTTTTTATTCATAAAGGCAGGCAGGGTATCATATGCTGTTTAAAAGATTGTTATATATTTGGGCTGCCAAAGGCAGAATGGAGGTTTTTATGCTTAACAAGCTTTGGGGATTTATGATACTTATAGGGTTAAGTTTTGGTATTATTACGGGAGAAGTGGAAGCGTTAAGCAATGCAGCCATTGACAGTGCAGGGGAAGCTGTTTCACTTGCAATAACCATGCTTGGGATAATGGCTTTGTGGACAGGGCTTATTGAGATTGCAAGGCGTTCAGGGCTTTTAGACATACTTACACGTAAACTTGCACCTGTTCTAAGGTTTTTATTTCCGCGTATTCCAGAGGGACACAGGGTTAATGAATACATAGCTGCTAATATAATAGCTAATATATTAGGGCTTGGGTGGGCGGCTACCCCTATGGGGCTAAAATCAATGAAAGAGTTTGCAGCACTGGAAAGGGAACGGACAGGTAATGAAAAAGTGTCAAAAGCATCAGACGAAATGTGTACATTTTTAGTTATAAATATTTCTTCCTTACAGCTTATACCAGTAAATGTAATTGCATACAGAAGCCAGTATGGTTCAACAAACCCAGCCGCTGTAGTTCTGCCTGGGCTTCTGGCAACAATAGTTAGTACAGTTGTGGCAGTAGTTTTTTGCAGAATAATGTGCAAGAAAGGTGAAAAGGAAAATATTTCAGGAAATTGTAAGAAGATTGAAAAGAAATTGTAAAGCTTATCTGGAGATTTAGCGTTATAATATTACCCATGTTATATCTAAGAAAAATCTGTGCATATTTAGAATATTTATTTCAGGAGGTTAGGTATCATGGGAAAGGTTAATTTTATTAGTAAAAGTATAAGAAAGGTATTTATAAAATCTGCTGTAGCTGTCCTTGCGTTTGTATCGGCAGTTTTATGTACGGCATGTGGCAAAAGCAATGATAAAACTTCAGACAAAGAAGAGAAGCCAGAGTATGTGTATGAGGCTGATTTTAAGGACCTTGGCAATATGAAAATGGATTCCCTGAGCCGTGCATGTTTTAATGATGGAAAAATATATATGACAGGTGCAGATACTGATTATGGAGAAGATTACCAAATTAATTCTTTAAAGAATTATCTCTTACAGTGTCCCACTGGTGGCAGTAAAATTGATAGGACAGAGATAAGCGGGCTTAAAGATGAGGAATATATACATACACTTTTTTTAGATGATGAAAAAAATCTGTGCATAATTACTTCTGTACAGGATTATAACAAAGAAAAAAACCAGAATAAACAGCAGTTTTATATGATGAAGGTTGACGAATCAGGCAAGGCTTCCGGACGTATTGAAATTAAGCCAGATAAAAAAGATAAAGATGATTTTTATCTGAGTGATAATATTATTTTTTCAGATGGGAGATTAATTGCGTATTTTGGCAAAAAAGTTTATACATTTAATAAAGATGGCTCTTCAGACCAGACATTTGAACTGGATGATTATATAGAAAGCATGTTTACTGCTAACGGCGGCAAACCTTATATTTTGTTGTATATGGAGGGTGAAGGCGGTTTATGTATATCAGAATTTGATTTAAAAACAGGAAAAACTGGTGAACCCGCCGGGCTTGGCAATAATACTATACACAATATTAATAGGGTAAAAGAAGCAGCAAATGGAAATGTATATCTAAGTAATAACGAATGCTTATATGAATTTGATTTTAAAAAGAACAAGGCAGAGCCTGTGTTTAACTGGATTAATGTTGATATTGATGGATATAGTATATCTGATTTTATCCAGATAGAAGATGGGAGCTTTTTTGTTTTGAATACTATATTTGATTATTCCAGCATAAGTAGTGATGATGTGTCATCTGATATTGAAATTGCTACAATTACTAAAAAGAAATATTCAGATACAAGGCAGAAAGAAAAACTTACACTTGCATCAGTCTATCTTGGCATGGATATAAAAAGGGAAATCCTTAAATTTAATAAGATGGATGACAATTACCGTATTGAGGTAGCAGATTACAGTTCATATGAAGACCCGGGTAAGCAGATGAACCTTGATATAGCAGCAGGCCAGGTGCCAGACATTATAGATGTGGCATATATGCCAAAAGAGCTTTATATTAAGAAAGGATTTCTTGCAGATTTATATCCTCTTATGGAAAAAGACGGTGAAATTAAAAAAGAGGATTTCATAGATACAGTACGTACAACTATTGAACATGATGGAAAGTTATATTATTTGCCAGTTTTCTTCAGGATGCATGCTTTTGCTGGTTCTAAAAAATTATTTGGCAACATGGAGGGCTGGTCATATGAAGACATGGAGAAGATGTATAATGATATGCCTGAGGGAAGTTCATTTATGTATAATATGACAAGCGAATGGTTTATAGAAAATATGCTTAGCGCCCAGATGGAGAATTTCATTAATTATAATACAAAAGAAGTAAATCTTAATTCAGAAGAATTTATAAATATGATTGAGTTCTCAAAAAATTTCAAGGATAATGAACTTGATACATCATCAGATGACAGTAGCTATGTAATGTCAGAGGCTGGTGGTGGAAGCATAACAGTATCAAGTAATGATGCATCATATGAACTTATAAGAAAAGGCAAAGTTTTATTAAAATCAATGGAATTGTATGATTTTTCGGATATCCAGATTAATGAAAAACTCTATAAAGACCAGGGGGGTTATAATATAATTAGCTACCCGTCATCAGATAAAAATAATAAAATAGCAATATCTTCATCAGGAAATAGTTTTGCTATTTCTGAAAAGTGTGGGAATAAAGAAGGCGCATGGAAATTTTTGCAAAGGTTGTATACATATGAATTCCAGAAAAGTGGAATTGACCTTACCGGATTTCCTATAAGACAGGATGCTATAGATAAAAAAATGGAATATGCAATGGCAGCCAAGCCATATACAGATGATGATGGTACAAAGGTGGTGCCAGTAACTAATTATTCATATAAATATGGAGATTTTAAAATCACATTAAAACCATATACTAAGGAACATATGGATATATTTAATTCTCTTATTGGCAGGATAGGAACAGAAATAGATTTTGGTGCAGATTATAATGAGATACCTGAAATCATTAAGGAAGAAATAAAGGCTGTTTATTCAGGTGATAAAACTGCTAAAGAAGCAGCAGATATAATCCAGAGCAGAGTGTCAATATATGTAAATGAGAATGCATAAAAATATGAGTTTTACAGTGCCATTTTGCACATTAACATATAGTATCAGAATGGCAGATAAAAATAATGAAACAGTGGGCTGTTTCATTTGTCATGAATTATAGTCCAGGAATAGTTAGAATTTATCAAATTTTAACTATTCCTGGTTTTATATCATTTAAGGGGAATAATAGTATGAATAAGAAAATATTTGTCACAGGATTGTGCCTGCTGGTGGTTTGTGCCCTGGCTGGGCGGAATTATACCAGCAAAGATGACGGCGTAATAGAAAAAAATGCAGCACCTGAAGATGAAATACAGGGATTTTTTGATGATGGCAGCATGCTTTTGGTACAAAACCATAATACAATTTATCAGTTAAATAATTTTCATACAGACAATAAAACTATATTACTACAGAAAGAAAACATTTACCAGACAATTATGCATAATGATGAATTGTTAGTATGTACAATGGATGATTATGGTTTAATAGAAGTTTTTATATACAGTTTTGCCAGCGGAAAATTAACGAAAACTGCTAATGCAAATGCTATACCGCTTGATTTTAATAAAGGATATGTAATCTGTGGTGAAGAAGGAACCGGGATGACAGAACTTATAAACCGGAATACTGGGGAGTTTGAAAGTATTGTAATAAATGATGCAGAGGAAGAACTTTCATTAGAAGAAAACGCTATCTCAGATGATGAATTAGATGAACTGTTTAAAATAGTAACCAGATATTATCAAAAGAAACTGTCATGGGAAATTGTGGATTACCGTATAGCTGGTAATGACCATTCTTTCTACCAGTTATATAAGGATTATGGGTTGGGAAATATTATTGTTTTTGAAGTTCACACAACGGATAATCCCAGTGGTTTATATAGATCTATTGCGCTTGGAAGGAAAAAGAATCATACAAAATGGGAAGTCTTGAATGAAGGGGTATAAGTTAAAAATTGGATATACCTGCCAATTTTCTTCCTGCTACACAGCTGGAACGGCAAGGCGCATAAGAATGTGAAAAGACGGTACAACCCTCGTAACTGGGGCTGTACCGCTTGATACAGAATTACTCTTCTTTAACCGTAAAGCTCTGGTTTACAAGGCTCTTTTAACAATGCGGAAGAAGGGACTTGAACCCTCACGTCGTCGCCAACACTAGATCCTTAGTCAATTTAAAATACGGCTTTATGAATTATACGTATGCAAAAAACCTGCCATACGTATAATTTTTACCCTTAATATATCCAATTTTATGAATGTTGTTATAAGCGGCTGAACAGCAACCTGATATATCACTTATACTTTTTACCTTTTAAGCAGAATTGCAGCACCAATTATTCTTAAAATTCACAATTAAGCCTTATATATTTATATCTGGATATCATTATCTTCATTCTGTACATATCCTGTTATACAGTCAACCAGATGTCCAGCCCTGTCAAGCTGCACTGGTACTTTTCCATTATGAATACATGGCAGTATGTATATATCCCTGTCTGTTTTTATTTTCAATATCCTTTTATGTGCCCTGTTTATAATACTGTAGTCTGCCTTTGAAAAAACTGTATTGCTTAATATCATCTGGAAACTGAATATTTTATCTGGAACTACAGCAACAAGCAGATTATTAATTATTATCCTGTCTCTTTTTCTTCTGTCAGACAATATTATTTCAGGTATTTTCCATATACTTGCAGTATGGTAGCCAGAGCCAAAGCCTGAAATAAATGTATAATAATCTGTCTGCTGTGCTTCTGGAAAATGAGCTTTTAAAACATTTTCCAGAAGCACACCATACAGGCATTTCTGCACCTGTATCAAGTAAACAGTCTGCAATACCAATTTCTGTTTCTATATCAAATATTGGTCTGTTTTCATCAGCATAAAGCTCTATCTCTATTTTTTTCATCTTATTGTACCGCCTGTCCATGTTCTTCCAGTTGCATTATATAAGCTTTGAGTTTATCAACTGGTGTTGTCCGTCTCCAGTGTACTTTTATTCCACGTCCATATACCCTTAAAGTTTCTTCTGTTAAAGTTTTTTCCGTGCATACTGCCCTTAATATTCCTGAAAGAATATCTGCCCCATCATATATACCATCTGAAACCGCCACCCACCTGTCAGGAAACATGCTAACTATTTGTTTCCATGTAAAATTTTTATCTAATGACTTCTTTATTAGTTCCTTTTCTTCTTCTGGCATAATAAACCACACTCCTCTAATTTGTTTTATATACTGATTATACCCCGGTTTCCAGCCACATACAATAAACAATGTCTGTTTTTGGGCAGAAAATAAGGCAACCACATTCTTATGGCTGCCTGTTTATCCTTAATTTATAATCAACCAGAAATATAAGATTATTAAAAATACCAATTTGTCAACCACACATACACGTATCTGGAAGGTTTACTGTTATTTTATTTTTTCAGAAAAACCAATAAACACAAATGTTTTCGGTTAGAGGGAAGTAATTTCAGATTAGGCGGTATAGCCCCGATTATAAGGATTGTACCGTCTTTTCACGTTCCTATGCACCTTGCCGTTTCGGTGGTGTAGGAGAGAGGAAATTGATTTCCCCAACAAAGTTGAAAACAATATCTACTTTCTGTACCCGTTTCCCGTCCACCTTTTCCGGCGCATGGACTAAGATTTTCTTGATAAATTCATTGACGATTGTGGGCGTGAGTTCCTTTATCCCCACATACTTGCGGATAATTGCGGAAAAGCTGTCAAAGTCGCTTTTGTTCTGTTCATAAGTATCGACTTCCTGCTGTTCGGACTTGACTTTTTCTTCCAGTTCCCGCTGTTCCGCTTCATACTCTGCGGACAGCTTCAAAAATCTTTCGTGGCTGATTGCGCCGCTTATGTCGTCCTCATAAATCCGCTTGAAGATTCGGTCAAGTTCCGCAATCCGTTTTTGTGCCTGTCCGACTTCACGTTTCCTGCGCTTCATTTCTCTTTCTGTTTCAACGGAGCGTTGCTGATACATCATTTCCCGGAAAGCCATGATGTCGTCAAAGAAAAGCGCGGTTACATCAAATATCCTGCCCCATACGATTTCCTTCAACACTTCTTCGCGGATAAAGTGCGCCGTACAGCTTCCCGTATTGCTTTTGTATTTTGCACAGCGGTAATGGTCTTGTGAGCCGTTGAAACTTTTGCAGGTGGCAAAATGTAATTTACTCCCACAGTCCGCACAGTAGACCAAGCCGGAGAACAAGCCCTGCCGCTCTGCCTTTGTGGGGCGGCGTTTGTTTGCCCTAAGTTCCTGCACCCGTTCAAATACAGCATCCTCTACAATCGCTTCATGTGTGTTATAGAAAATCGCCTGCTGTTCCTTTGTGGTTGGAATCCGCTTTTTCAGTTTGTGGGATTTGGAATAGCTTTTGAAATTCACCGTATGCCCGCAGTAGTCCATGCGTTCCAAAATGCCGACTATCGTGCTGTCCTCCCAGTTGTACGGATTATCGGGAAGTGCTTTTCCTTTTTTCTTTGCGTAATAGGCTTTTGCAATCAGTACGTTATCCGCTTTGAGAATGTTTGCTATCTGTGCCGGTCCTTTTCCGCTGATACATAAATCAAAAATCCGTTTCACCACAGCGGCGGCTTCCTCGTCCACAATCCATTGTTTCTTGTCAGCAGGGCTTACCATGTAGCCGTAAGGCGGCTTTGTCAGATGCTCCCCCGCCATGCCCTGCGCCCGTTTGATTGCCCGTACCTTTTTGCTTGTGTCCTTTGCGTAAAAATCGTTAAACAGGTTGCGGAACGGGGTAAAATCATTGTCACCTTTTGCGCTGTCTACACCGTCATTGATTGCGATATAGCGCACGTCACGCTCCACGAAAAAGATTTCCGTATAGTAGCCGACTTTCAGATAATCGCGTCCTAATCTTGACATATCCTTGACTATGACTGTCGCCACGTTTCCGGCTTCAATCTCCGCAATCATGCGGTTAAAATTTGGTCTGTCAAACGTCACTCCCGATACACCGTCGTCAATGAAGAAAACGGGATTGGAAAAGCCGTTGTCCGCTGCATATTTGGAAAGGACTGCTTTCTGGTTCACAATACTGTTGCTGTCGCCCTCTAACGTATCTTCTTGCGAAAGACGGGCGTATAATGCTGTTATCTGTCCGGGCTTATTTGTATTTGCTGTCATGTGTTCATTCCTCCTGTAATGAACGCCCGACAAACAGTATGTGCCAAATATCAAAAAACGCTAAAGCATTTTTTGATATTGTTATTATACATCGCCTATCCCTGTTTGTCATTGGGCGGTTTGACGGTTTCCGATTTTATGAGCCGTATCATCTTGTCGCAAAGCCGTTCCGAGCCGCCGCAGGAGGTAGATACTTCATAGTATGTGCCGCCGATTTTGTAGCAGACGGTTTCCTCTGTCGGTTTCCTGTTCTGCGGTACAAATTCACTGTCTTTGATTTCAATATCCCATCCCATTCCATTCTTTTCCCTTCCTTTCCGTATTTATTAAAGTGAGAAGTTTCGGAGCAAGCATAGGAAAAGGGTACCCTTTTCCGTAAATCCGTCCGTTTTCGCCTGCGGCTTGCGGTCAGATTCTGCTTGTTGGGAATGAATCCAGCGTCAACAAAGTTGACGCTACCCTCATTGAAAATCCTCTCATTACCTACAACATCGCACAGGGCAGAAATGACGAAGTTTTGAGAGAAATTCCTCAAAAAGTTTTCCTTGTTCCTTAATACGGGGAAGTTCGGGAAATGCCAAACAAAACCATAAAAATTTACGCCTGTTTCCAATCTTTTCAGAAAGAAAACAGGCGTATTATTACGTCCAAATCATTTTTTTGATGTGCGGTCTATCTCCTGTCGGTAAAAGTTAATTTTGTCGTCCAGTTTTGTCATGTGTTCCTGTAACTGTCTTATCTGCTCATTTAAAGCTTCCCTATGTTCCGTCAGCATTCCCATTCTCTCACGCAGAGTAGTGTCTCCCGCAGCCCGCAGTTTTGCATAATGCTGTATCTCCTTAATCGGCATACCCGTATCTTTTAGGCGCTTGATAAATTCAATCCATGCAAGGTCTTTATCCGAATAACAACGGCGGTTACTGGAATTGCGCCCCGGCGTAATTAAGCCCTCATGTTCATAATAGCGCAAGGTATGTATTCCTAAATTTGTCAGCTTTGAAAATTCACCTATGGAGTATTCCAAAAAATCACTTCCTGTCCTCTTGACATAGAGTTTACTCTACATTATATGCTTGCATTATATCAAAGACGAGGAGGTTTTGTAAATGGTTCAAAACACAAAAAGATACACTGTTATTACAGGGGCAAGCTCCGGCATAGGGTACGAAACGGCAAAGGCATTTGCAGAGCGCGGAAGTAATCTGATTTTGATTGCCCGCAGGAAAGACAGACTGGAAGCGTTGCGGCAAGAAATTTTGACGTTATATCCGACACTTGATGTTGTGCTGAAAGTAACGGATTTGTCTGTTATCCAAAATGTTTTTGAGGTTTATGAAGATGTAAAATCCTACCCTTTGCAGACATGGATTAACAATGCGGGCTTTGGCAATTATGACAGCGTAAGTCATCAGGATTTGGGGAAAATCAGTCAGATGTTGCACTTGAATGTGGAAGCCCTCACTATCCTTTCGTCCTTATTTGTGCGTGATTTCAAGAATACTGAAAAAGCACAGCTTATCAATGTTTCTTCATGCGGCGGTTATACGATTGTTCCTAATGCGGTGACGTATTGTGCGGCAAAATTTTATGTCAGTGCTTTTACAGAGGGGCTTTCATGGGAATTAAAAACTGCTCATGCGAAAATGCAGGCAAAGGTATTAGCACCCGCCGCAACAAAAACAGAGTTTGGAAAAGTTGCAAATAATGTAGAGGAATATGACTATGATAAACTGTTTGGCACATACCATACAAGCGCACAGATAGCGGCTTTTCTGCTTGAATTATATGACAGCGATAAAATGGTAGGATTGGTTGACAGGGAAAACTTTTCTTTTCACTTATGCGAACCACAATTCCAACATGCGGGAAATTCACAGCATAACCAAAAGATGTAATATGTTCAGATAATTGCCGCACGACGGCAAAAAGAAAAAACCGTCGTGTTGCAATCCTATTTTCATGCCTTGATAATCTTTACGGCGGTTTTGGAAAGTCCAAGCCGCCGTTTTCTATTGTTTGTATTTCTGTAAAGTAAGTTTCCGGCGGCAGAGGTATTGCTATGCCTGTTCATTGCTCATATATTGTCGGAGATTTTCTGTCAAAAAAATTCTGTTTTGCAAAGAGGGATATTTTGCCTATGAGTATGAACACACATATCATTTAGTATGTCTTAATAACTCGTATTACCCAAATGCTTGTGCCGCTTTATGCTATACAGGTATTTGCTGTAATAGCCCCCTGCTGGGAAGAAAGGGGGTGAGAGAAAATGAGATATTCTGAACAGTTCATGGAACATATTGAATATGCGTTCAATGCGTTTTGTAGGATTGTCCTGCGCTATGAAGCAATCAACGCATGGCGGGATTTGAAGCGGAAAGAAGCAAGGGAAATATCCCTTGACTATCTGATGTCGAAAAGATTTTTTGAACCGTCTGCTATGGACAGTTACTTTGAAAAACAGGACAAGCTGACTGCATTTCTTGTGTTGGGAAAGGAAGTGATAGTTGATAATGAACGGTTAGCAAAAGCATTGTCAAGATTGCCGAAATTAAGGCGGGAAGTCCTGCTGCTTTATTACTTTGTCGGCTATCGTGATGAAGCAATCGGCAGGTTGTACGGGCGTTGCAGAAGCACGATTAACAGCAGACGAAATATTGCATTGAAACAGTTGCGAAAAGAATGGGAGAGATTGGAGCATGAGGAACAAAAAGCTGATACCTTTTGAGATAATCGAAAAAGCAGTTGCCGGAGAGCCGGAAGCGATAGAGGCAGTATTGCAGCATTATACTGGATACATAAAATATCTGTCTAAGTATAAGGGGCATATCAATGACGACACACAGGACAGGCTAAAAGCAAAACTGGTTGAAGCTATATTGAAATTTCGCTTCGACCGTTAGGAAGTAGCAAAGACAGGAAAAGCTGTCAAGGGTAAACTTCGCGCTACGCGCCCTTGACAGCTTTTCCCGCCTTTGCTTTTGGGCAGTCAAG
>JAAWKM010000228.1 GCA_022797375.1 Lachnospiraceae bacterium | reverse complement strand
TGGTGCCTGTTCCCATTTGATAATGCGTTTTTTCTTAATAAGTACTCTTAAATATACAACCACCGCTATTAAATAAATTAAATTATTTATTACAAGATGGATTACCACTTCATGCATCTTTATCTCCTCGTGTAGTTTTCCTACCGCTTGTCCAACTTCTTTTATTCCGTTTTCACATCATTCCACGATGGCCATGCTCCACTAAGTCCATCAATACCATTATCGAAACCGTATGCATACTTATTCATACTAAACGGCATGTCTATAAATCCTGCAATTCGTCTCTTTAATTAACAGCATTTTATTAAAGGGTTCTTCTCCAACAAAATCTGCTTAAACTCTGTATATTCCTTCGCAACATGGCTCTGGGAATCTTTGATGTCTATGCCTATTTTCTCATCCTCTTTTATTATAATTAATTGAAACTTTTCTTTCAGACATACCAATCTGATTTCTTTTATGTCATCAATCACAATAAAATGATTTGCCGGGGCTTGGACTATAATCAAAATATTTTCTACAATCTGGCAGTGAAACAATTCAAAAATTATTTTTTTACTCCTATTTTCATAAAAATATTTTAATATTATATAATCTGCTATCAATGTTAAAATTGCTAGACAATAATAACTTATCATCAGCATTCTCTGTTTTGGCAGTTCCAGCATTTGACCGCTCACTATCAGATATAGATTTCCCATTTGATAATATACCTGTACTAAAATCTTGTATATTGGAGTCTCTTTCTTTGCATTCTGTATAAATACTGTAAATAAACATATGCGAAATAATTTGGGCAATTTAATTCCAGATATTCTTTTATATCTTATACTATGAGCCATTGTGCCGCTGCCTATAAATAAACTCCCTAAATAAATAAAAATAAAATCTTTCACTTTCTAATTCCCCTCTTAAATGCGTTAAGTACCTCAATAGGTTTGGCAAAGTTTAATATCCATATATCTTCATCTGTCTCACTTTCTGGAGCTATTGTCGGCACCGCCCATTCTGCCGAAAACCCCAATTTTCTCCTAACACTCCTCCAAAAATATATCAAGACCTAATACATAGAAGCCAAATACATCCCCATTGTATTCGGAAATGTCTTGTATTTCAGCCTTCTTATCTCTTTGTAAGTATAGCCGAATAATCTAAATTCTTCTAATTTCCTTGCAGTTCATTTCCAACCATTTCAAAAGCACTTCATAATTATCATATAGGGCAGTAATTGTAATTCTCTTCTTCGATGTACCCAGCAGCAGTTTTATTTTTCGCTCTGTAACCAAAACATAACCGATTTCAGGACAAAAATAAAACCTCTTTTTCCTTAATAGCGTTTGAGTCCAAATACCCTTTTCCGATATCCGGATTTTTTTATTTTTCATATTGAGCCATATTATAAACATAACTACTGAACACAAAAAAACAACAAATGTATATATCACATTCTGCTTATCGCTTTCTGCAATAAACATTAGCATTGCGAAAAATGCCACTATACCTATGGGGGTATAAATTACAAGGTTTATTAATAAATACTTATAAAACAGCCTGTTCACTTGAATAATAGTTTCTTCTGGTGCAACGCCTTTCACTGTCGTTTTTCCGTTTCTCATTTTAAATACTATTTTCATTAATGAACCATACAGAGCGCTGCTTATAACTGTTATTAATATTCTTCTAAACATTTATTTTCTCTTTCTTTTTTCTTCTCTAAAAGAATACCTACTTCCGAATTAGGTAAATACTCGGCTTTTATTTCATCCCCTGTCCAAATTCCGTTTTTCCCATACAGGGATACACGAAGTTCCTCTCCGGTCTTTGCATCTTTTATTGTTACATTATATAACTCTATTTTATTTGAAGAAACAATATTGGGATCTTTTATAACTACTCCCTCAATATAAGGATATTCTCCACTATATACATATGTAAGATCTTTAAAGAATGGTATATATATTCCAATAAAAACATAAATCAAAAACGCAACTACTACAATGTTCAAAATTACTGATAGAATTTCTTTATGTGCTTGTATCATATCTTTTAATTTACAATCAATAATTTGATTTTCTGCATCAACTTTCAAAAACCCCTTTTTAATATATCTACATATAAGAAACAAACACAAGCACAGCATAATCATACGTTCACCAAAAAAAATTATTAAAAAATGTTCTCGAGCCATTTCCCTATTTTCACCTCTTCTACACTTTATACTATACCTAATTTCATTCTAAAGACTTTATGCATCTGTTAGTTCCTGTGTTATCATTTTATATAGAGCCGATGGACTCTTATAGGCCAAAATGAAGAAATGTCTCTATCAATGATTCTTTTTTCAAAGCCGAACCCATCAAAGATCCTGTTCCGCCACTAATTACTCCATAAGCTACTGGTGCGGCGGATTTCTGTATACAGCAATCCTGTATTCTCTATAATTTTAAATTTGTATACTGTATAATTCCTAACCTCAGTAAAATACTTTCTACAATATTAAAAATTACTATCAACAAAATCAATCCAATTACATAAATAAGATTTTCATTTAAAAGCATTCTTTTTAAAATAAGAATGACTGGAATCATTAAAACTATGGTTACTATTACACATATATTCATACCCGGATTAGGTATTATCTCAAATTTTGCTCCACACACTTTGCAACTCTCAGGCACTTTGCGCCCTTGGTGTTTTATTAGTGAACCACATTCTTTACAATACATAATCTCACTCCTCTCCACACCTTGATAAACGACGCCTTACCCATCCAATATTGCCGCCCATTCATCTTTACCCAACATTTTCTTTAATTTATTTATTTTCCCTAATTGTCCAGCAAATAATGCTATTATTATTGTTACTATTGTCTCTTTTTCAATATTTTCTACCGATGGCGAAAACTACAATTTGCCATATTTAACAAGCGAATCACACAGTTTATCATAATTTACACTTAACGGATCTACTTTTGTCATCTTTTTTCCATTATAATATATTGTCACTTCACCTTTACTACCTATTTTCGCCTTCTCAAGCCCGCATATTTCAAGTGTCACTGTTTTTCCTAGTAACGGAGTTATTTTCATTTTGTCCGCAAAAACTTCAACCTTCCATTTACACGCAAGGAAAACTACAATAATTCCTATAGCAGCAAAAACAAGAGCAAATCTCAGATGTCCTTTCGTCACTCCTGATATTTTTTTAATATATAGAATCAGAAACACCCCATATAATATCATTCCTACCGCAAATATCAACATATATACTTTCTTTAAAATAGGCGGGGTGATTACAGTATAATTATCTGCTGTACCGCTTGATAATTTAATGGCTCTATCATTTTTTTTAATTATTATAAAAATTGCAATCATTCCCAACGCATATATCAAATGCTTTAATCCACTCATTCTTGTTTACTCCTTTCTAAAACTGAACCTGCATGCGTATGCGGAAGATAAACTATCTTCATATAATCCCCCACATATACATTTTCGGTATATACGTTTACGCGGATTCTTTTATGGTTTTCATCTTCCACTATAAATTGTCTTAGGTGCTCTGTATCTCTCCCAAAATCTGTGCTCACAGCATAACCTGTTACCATTTCATATTTATTCTCCAATATATAAGGAATATCTTGTATTGCTGGTATTATATTCCCTTCAAAAATTATTGCAAAAAATATTCCTACTACTATCTTGGTAATAATATTTACTTTTCTTGCTGTCTTTTTAGAAACTGCTTCATCCAATGGGACAAGATCTTTATTTCTAATGACTATACTGCAATACAATATCATAGACATGAGAATTAATATTTCCCTTCCATAATACATTATTAAATCGACTTTATACATCTTTCTTCCCTTACTATTCATTAGTACATATTATATTTGTTATTTCTTCATTATTTTTTATTATATCTATGAACATCAAAAATACATTTTTAGCTCCCTCCACTAAATTAGGTGTTATAGATTGTAATAATTCTTCCAGAGATAAACCCTCTCTCAAAGCTTCTTTTGCAAGGATTAATATATCTTCAGAGTATGCTTCTTTTGCTTTTTGTAATTCCTTTAACGCTTTATTCACATAATATCCTCTGTCACTTGACAGTAACCTTTGTATTCTGGGATTATCATACAAAGATTTATAAGTTTCTTTATATGATTTTGAGATTGCCGATATCCCTTCTTCTGACTTAAACTTAAACCCATTAAACGCAAAAGTACATAGTCCCCCAATGGCTGCGTTCTCTGCTGCTTCTAAAAATACCTCTTTAACATCCTTATTATAATTTGGATCTGTTATTGC
>JAAWKM010000227.1 GCA_022797375.1 Lachnospiraceae bacterium | reverse complement strand
TCATAGTAACCAGCAGTGCTTTCAGCACTGGTTATGTACACATTTTGCACAAAAAACGTGCAAAATGGCACTGTAAAACTCATATTTTTGACAAAAAAACGTGTCAAAAATCCCCGGATTTAATTGACTGTGAATAGTAACAATAAAGTTCTGTGCAAATAAAAAAGCCCTTGACAAAAATATACTTTCTGTCAAGGGCGGACATGTACTAACTTAGTACGGCACTATCCGCGGTGCCACCTTGATTCACAGCAAAACACCGTGCACTTAGCGGGATACAAACATATCCCCGGCATTTATACGCTTGCCTGCAGCGTCGCAGAATACTCTGTGGAAACCACATTTGACTGCGCCCTCAGCGGTCCATTTGACAACTTGTTTCTTACCTGCTTCCAGCAATACAGGCTCTCTGTAAAGGCATATTTGCCGTTATCTCCGCTTCAACGGTTTGGAGTATTAAATTTATTACACAACTATATCACTATTATATGTGTATGTCAATATTGTAAATAAAAATTCCACTTCCGTTTCAAAATTTCCAGTTATTCTGTGCCTGGAAACGGACGCAGGGTTTCTGTGTCCAGGCTAAATTATTCCATTCCAGGGCACGTTTGCACTACGTTGGCATACGCAGCGGCGCATAAAATCCCAAAATACGGGATTCCAACGCCTCCAAAGTGCACCTGTCATGAAATAATTTAGCCTGGACACATAGAACCTGCTGTCTTCTGGCATACCCATAATTATAACTGGAAATTTTATTGTGTGCTAAACTATTCAGACAAACGGGAGATACTGTGGTATTATTTATATAACAATAAATGGAATAAATCAAGAAACGTTCCTGTATCTTCTGTCCATCTGGATATCTTGCCTCACAATAAAATTTCCAGTTATATTATTCATTTTGCCAGAAGACAGCAGGTTTTCTATGCCAGGGCTTAAGTTTATTCCATGACAGGTGCACTTTAACCCCGCCGGCATTTAAGCCCCTGTGTGGCAGAAGAAACATAAGTTTCTTTTGATACACAGGGGCTTTATGTGCCGCTGCGTGGGTTACCGTAGCGCAAGCGTGCCCTGGAGTGGAATAAACTTAAGCCCTGGTAAAACCCTGCGTCCGTCTGCCAGCATAGCGTTCCTTATTGTTTTGTTTTTATTCTCATTACAGCCGCACAGTATTTTGGAAGGGTATAGTTAAACTGTCTGCCAGTTCCTTTAACCTCTTCTTTCTTTATTGTAACAGCTTCTTCCCGCCCAAGGATATTGTCATCGCCAAGGCTTTCACCTGCTGCTATTTCAATTGTTGCTGTATCAGGAATATTTTCTGCACCAGCAATATCTACTGCTATTGTCCTAGGGTTTCCTGTTACATTTACCATTTTAATAATAATGTCCCCTGTTTCATCTGTACTAACTACATGGTATGTTTCTGCTTTTGCAGTTTCTGGCAGGTCATAATCAATATAAAGTTCATTATTTATGTAGCACTTTACATTATTATCTGTTACTACAATTTTCAAAGAGTATTTTGTACCATTCTTTATATTAATATTCTTAACTGTGCCTGAAATCTGGTCTGACTTGTTACCGTCACTTACCTTCTGAAGACATGAAACAGTATTATTCCATCCGCCGATATTCCAGAAGTAATTATCTTCCCTGCCTTCTGCTGCAAATGGAATTACAAAGCCTTCTGCACCACCAGTTTTTACTGCATCTACAGTATAAGTGTAATTCTTCCAGCTTTTGCTTCCAAAGTATGCAACAGTTCCTGTAGAAGCATAGTTAATTGTATTAGTAGATGTGCTTGACTGTACAAGTTCACCATTTTTTACTTTCCAGCTTCCATCTGTAGCTTTATCCCATTTTTCTTCAAACTCATCTTTGGCAAAATCATCTGAACCAAGTACATTTCCTGTTTCATTATCTGTTATTTTCACATTGTCAAATTTTGCAGATGTGTTCCATGTGCCCACACCAACTTTGCCAGCAAATGGGTCTTCTGGTATTTTTGCACCTTCAAGTTCTGATTTTAACAGTGAAGTACCTGCATTTGTTGCAAATAATTTCTGCATATAATAGTTTATTGAACATGTAGAAGTATGGTTATTAAACCATATTAAGTCAGGCGCCCAGTGGAGTGCAGTAAGGTTTCCAAACAGTGGCGCATATGCCGCCATCCTTACAATATCCCCATTCCTTTCAAGACCTGTCATATATGCTGCTTCTGCAAGTGCCGCCTCAAGCCTGTTAGACCTTGCAGCATATTCACCTAAAAATACATCTATTCCGCCACCAAACTTTGTATCTGTCATTGACTGGGTGTCCCTGCTATAATTCTTTTCATCATAATAATCTGCATGTTCTAAGAACCAGCCAGGGTCATTATAATAATGGTGGTCAACTGCACCTGCAAAATCCTTTATAGTCTTGCCAGGGTGCTCTTTTAACCAGTTAGCAGCTTCTATATATGAAGGCATATAATCTAAACCACTGTCACCATCATCAACACCTGCTGAATACATAAGTTCAATATCACCATACATTGCAGGGTTTTCTTTTCTGGCTGCTTCAAATGCATCAACAAATGCTTCATATTTCTTATAGAAATTATTTCCCCACTGTTCGTTTCCAATTCCTATATATTTTAATTCAAATGGTTTTTCATGTCCCATTGCAATCCTTACAGCACCCCATTTTGTAGAAGCATCACCACGGCAGAACTCAACAAGGTCAAGTGCATCCTGTATATACTGGTTAAATTCCGATGTACCTATGGCTGGCCCTGGGTCGCCACCATGTGCTATCATACAGCGTATACCACAGTTTACAACTGGCACGCCTATAGCGCCTATATCTTCTGCAAGCTGGAAATACTCATAAAATCCAAGCCCATATGACATATATGCTGGGTTTTTGTCATTAGTTGCACGTTCATCCGTCCAGATATTCTGTCCTTGTTTTCTTGCTGCAACATCACCATATGTATTATTAAACTCCAAAGGCTCACCATCTGGCCCTGTACCTATAGAATCTTTCCAGTCATAAGCAAACTCAAGTGAATCACCTTCTACTACACATCCTCCTGGAAAACGTAAAAATGAAGGTTCCAGTGCTTCAAGCTTTTCTGCAAGGTCTTTCCTAAGACCGTTTTCACGCCCTTTAAATGTATCTTCTGGGAAAAGTGACACCATATCAAGTGCAATTTTCCCTTTTGGTATTGTAAGCTTTAATGAAATATCTGTATACTTTGTAACAGAAGATTTTAAAACAAGCCCGTACTTCTGCCACTCCCCTGTAACTGAATTAATAACCCCGTTTGCTACAGACTGGTTTCCATCCATAATATCTACATTTATGCTTCCAGTATAGCCATCAAGCCCTTTTGCATAAACTGAGAACTTATAAGATGCACCTTCATTAACAGACATCCCGTCAAGAAAACCTGTATTGGCAATTCCTGCATTACCATCAGACTGGTTGTCTACTACAATATAATTTGGGTTATTAGCATTAAGGCATCCTGCCTTGTCATCTTTTATAACCTCTGCTTTAACATCCCCAACATTATTCCAGGCATGTTTCTCGTCACCAGCCGCAAGCTTTGTAAATTCAAATGAGCGGTTCTGCACCATTTCTGCATATAATCCGCCGTCTGCTGCAAAATTAATGTCCTCAATAAATATTCCATAAAGCAAATCACTTATATCGTGTACTTTTACAGAGGCATCAATATCCAGCCTGTGGTTGCTCTTCTCTTTATCATAAGCAGAAACTTCCCCACCTTTACCATAAACAACGGGTTCTGCTGTAGGTGCAGGCGTCTCAGTATCTACATATGGCTTCCCCTTTACTGTTACCTTACAGGAAAGTTTCTTTGATGTAAACTTTGAAGCACCCTTTGCTTTATACTTTATGGCTGCAGTTACAACAGTACTGCCCTTTTTAATTCCTTTTACAATACCTTTGGCACTTACTGTTGCAATTTTCTTGTCTTTAGATGTCCACTTTGTTGTCTTTACACTGGCAACATTCTTTTTAACTATTTTTAAAGCTGTCTTGCTGCCCATTGCAACAGAAACGGAACTTTTATTTAGTTTTACGGTTGTTTTTGCTGCCGCATCTGCCACAGGACATGCCATACTGCCTTGGACAATTATAAGTGCAATTGCCATACAGGCTGCCAGAAATTTCTTAAAATATTTATCCATAAAATCCCCCTTGCCGTGCTTTGCACGGCACAAATAGTAATGAAAAATGCTGTTTTTGCATTTTTCTTGTGTGAAATTGTAATGATTGTTAGACAGCGTTTTTTGCTGTC
>JAAWKM010000226.1 GCA_022797375.1 Lachnospiraceae bacterium | reverse complement strand
ACAGGACAATCCACAGACCGCTGCAAAAACAGCAGCTAACAGCCACAAAAACAGTGTCTGTTGTCTGAGGCTTTGTGGAGTGACAGCTTTCGCAGTCCAATAAAAGATATATACATTCCTGCAAACAAGCTTGCGGAATGATATATCTTTTACTGGACTGTGAATAGTAACCTTTTATTAAATATAAATGATTGACAATAGCCTATGTGCTGGAACAGGTAAAGACATACAAACGGGATACACAATCTGATGCGTGAATTACAAGCAAATAAAGCCGGACAAATGGGCTTGTAGTAAATAGGATGTAAATGTTATAATTTAGAAGGAATGAATAAGAAATGGAGATATACTGAAATGGGCATAAAGGAAATGATTGACGAAAGTTTTGTATGAAAGAGAAAAAGGGTACTATGGTTATGGTGTGTGGATAATTGATAATCAAAATGGCAGAGATTTTGCGTATTTCCAAGGTTGTGATCCGGGAGTAAGTTTTATTTCAGAATATAATCCGGATAAAAGAATGATTTCTGTTTTGGTAAACAATTATGGAGATAATGTCTGGGGAGAAATGAGAAAAATAAGAGAAGTTTTCTACTAATTATGAGTAATAAGATTTTAAGGAGAAACATTTATGAAAGAAATAATTGCTTATGAAATGTCATTCAAGGGAACATTAAATAGTAAAAATAATATGAACTGTGTTCCTTTTCAAGAGAAGTATTGGAATGAATATATGAAAATGTATAACGAGTGTTTTTACGAAATGAGAAAAGATTTAGAAATTGAGCCTGTAAATTTTTATTCAGATTATACTCAGATGCAAGACAAAGTAACCAAAACTTTTCTTTATATACAGGATGAAGAAATAATTGGGGCGGTTTCTTGCTATGGAAATGAGATAGATGATTTAATTGTTAAGAAATCATTTCAACGGCAGGGGTTAGGACAAAGGTTGTTATTATGGGGTATGAATCATATAAAGGAAAAAGGCTATAAAGAAATTATTTTGCATGTAGCTGGATGGAATAAGAATGCAATAGATTTGTATCTGAAAAATGGATTTAGTATAAAGAAAAAGGAAAAGGTCCGTTAGAACCGGAAATCAATTATTTTATGCTGTTTTCTGGTAAAATGAATAATATAACTGGAAACTGTTAATTTTATGAAACAGACGTGTAGTATGCCTGTTTTACTGTTTACATATGCCATTTTTTGATATATTATGTTTATGGCTGCTTTGTTTGCATGAAAGCATCTGTTGCTGCATAGATTATTTTTGTATGCAGAAAGAGTATTTTTATCCTGGGAATATATGGATTTAATAATTATGCATAAATGTTTGTGCAGAAAGAGGAAAAATAATGGATAGAAGAGAGAGTTCAAAAGTATTTGTTACTGGTCTTGTTTCAGGTATAACATGTATGATGCTTTTAATGACAGTGCTTATATTTACAGGGAAAATTAAACCTGTTTTTCTTATGGGGGATAACAGGAAAAGTGCTGTAGAAGAAGAAATCAGTAAAAAAGCAGACCTTATTGGTACTTATATAGATAAATATTATCTTGATGATATAGATAGTGAAAAAATGGCAGATTCAATATATAAAGGTATATTTAACGGACTTGGTGACGATTATGCGGCATACTATACAGCTGAAGAGTATAAGGATATTACCGAAAAGTCAAGCGGGACATATTGTGGTATTGGTGCATATGTTGAAAAGACAGAAACAGGTGATATATCTATAGTAAAACCTGTTGAGGGAGGTCCTGCAGAAAGAGCTGGAATAAAAGCTGGTGATATTATTTATGCTGTAGATGGTGAAAGTACAACAGGAAAAGACCTTACAACAGTTCTTTCCAAAGTAAAAGGCGAGGCAGGTACAAAGGTTGTTTTAAAGATTTTACGTAAAGGTGAAGATGATTACCTTGATATTGAAGTAACACGCAAGCTTATTGAAGAAAATACAGTTTCTTCAAGGATGTTATCTGATAACACAGGATATATAAGGGTAACAGGTTTTGAAGAGGTTACAAATAAGCAATTCAGTGATGCAATTAGTACACTTGAAAATTCAGGAATGAAATCTTTGATTATAGATTTGCGTGATAATGGCGGAGGGCTTTTAACAGCAGCAGTTGGTATGCTTGACAGGCTTCTGCCAAAAGGGCTGTTAGTGTATACGAAAGATAAAAGCGGTGTTGCAGAAGAATATTTTGCAGAGGATGACAGGTGTGTAAAAGTGCCAATGGCAATTATTGTAAATGGAAATTCTGCAAGTGCTTCTGAAGTTTTCTCTGGTGCACTACAGGATAAGGGTGTAGCAAAATTAGTTGGCACAAAAACATTTGGAAAGGGCATTGTGCAGACTATATTTGGCATGGATGACGGGACTGCTATTAAAATGACAACTTCAAGGTATTATACCCCTAAAGGGAGAAATATCCATAAAACAGGGCTTGAGCCTGATATAGAGGTTAGTCTTGATGAAAGCACCCTTCCAAATGATGGGGAGGAGTTTGCCATAGATAACCAGATGCAGGCAGCACTTGATTATCTGGCTGGCAAATAGCTATAGTAGAATTTAATTTTACAGGCAATTATTTTGCTTTCTGTATTCTGAGGGTGAAAAACCTGTCTGCTTCCTGAACAGCCTGCTGAAATACAGCGGGTTGTCATAGCCGGCAATGGCCGCGATTTCAGTTATACTATATTTGGTATTTTCAAGGAGGCTCTGGGCATTCGCTATACGTATGCTTAAGATATAATTAAGGGGTGTGGTTTTAGTATAGAGTTTAAAATTACGTATAAACCAGCTCGTGCTCATATTTCTTGATGCTGCATATTTTGAAATATTAATATCTTCATTATAATGTTCATTAAAATAATTAGTTGCATATTCAATTTCATGATGTGCAAAACTGTTTACTATCTTATTTTCATTGGTGGTTCTTTCAATTAAAATAAAAAGCTGTAAAAGAAATGCTGATAGAAATTCTTCATAATGTGGCCTGCATAGCTGCATTTCCTGTATCATCTGTCTGAAAATCCTCTGATAAGCAGGAGAAGTGCCTGAGTTAATAATATGTCCTTCAGGTGGGAAATGATGTTCTTTTAAAATCTGTTTAACCTGGCTTCCTGTGAAGTGTACCCAGTATACTTCTGTCTGGTCTTGTAAATAATAAATATATCTTTGCATTTCCCTTGGACGGTATAACACAAAATTCCCAGCAGTAACTATAGTGTCTTCATTGTCTTTGAAGTAAAAATGTGCTTTTCCAGCGGCAATATATAGAAGCTGGTAGTCAATACGGCCTTTTGGACGCCATGTAGGAAGTTTTGGGTGTTTTATAAGGCGGTAAGTGCCACAGCTGCCGACTATAAGCGGTTTGCTTTTATCTTTAAAATCAATTAATGAGTTATTGAGGTACCCGGAATTTATATACATTTATAACACATCCTTCCACAAACAGTAAAATACGTTCCATGTAAATATTGTATCATTTTGTGCATGTTTTGTCTAATGTAGTTTATGGACTTTTTTTATAAAAAAGGCGTATAATAAGCTTACAAATTAGGAGAACACAGGAGATATAACAGAAACGGAGGAGAGATTATGATTGTACCGAAATATTATGAAGACTTAAAAATAATGCATGAAAATACTATGCCGCCAAGGGCGTATTATATTCCTGCATCAAGGGCTATGGGAACGCTTGTTAATAACAGGGAGGCATCAGACCGCATCCAGATGCTAAATGGACAATGGAAATTCAAGTATTATAAAAGTATTTATGATTTGCAGGAAAAATTTTATGAGGACGGATATGATGCAGGCAGATTTGAGGAAGTTACAGTACCAGGGGTATGGCAGAATTATGGTTATGACAGCCACCAGTATACCAATGTAAGATATCCCATACCACTTGACCCTCCATTTGTACCACAGGAAAACCCATGTGGTGCATATATCTGTAATTTTATTTACCATAAGGACAATGTTGCACCGAAGGCTTTTCTTACATTTGAAGGTGTAGACTCATGCTTTTATCTCTGGGTGAATGGCAAATATACAGGGTATAGCCAGGTGTCTCATGCATCAAGTGAATTTGATATTACAGAAATGCTGGAAGAGGGAAATAACAGGCTTGCGGTACTTGTGCTTAAATGGTGCGATGGTACTTATCTTGAAGACCAGGATAAATTCCGTATGAGTGGTATATTCAGGGATGTTTATATTTTAAAAAGACCAGAAAATTTATTGTATGACTATTTTACAACAGTATTAATTAACGGAGGGCAGGCAGAAGTTAAGGTAAGGGCTTTATTTAATGGGGATTATACGGATACAAAAGTTACTATTATTGATAAAAACAG
>JAAWKM010000225.1 GCA_022797375.1 Lachnospiraceae bacterium | reverse complement strand
TGTTTTTGCATTTTTCTTGTGTGAAATTGTAATGATTGTTAGACAGCGTTTTTTGCTGTCTTAGAATCATTTTTCACACTATTTCCAGTTATTCTATGCCAGGAAACGGACGTGTATAAACAACAAGATAAAATTGACAAGTATAATATAACTAAAAAGATGGAATAAGAATAGTAAATTTAATTTTGATAGCAATAAGAAGCATTGCTTATAAACAATGCTTCTTATTGTCTTGGAAGTTATTTATTTTATTTTTATGGTTCTATTGCAGGCTTTGCAGTTCCTGCAGAAATTCCAGTACATTAAGTGCTTCATTATGTAAAACCATCTGCAGTTCAAGTTTTGACATATTTTCTATGCTTGTATAATTATCTGTATGTGTACTGAATTCAGCAAATTTTTCATCATTTAAGTATAGCTTAATTCCATCCAGGCTGTTAAACTTAACAGAGAATTTTATATTATCCCATGTAAGTAGTTTTCCATCTTTATAACAGCCCTTTGTTGTTACAAGGCATTTTTCATAAATTAATGGGTATTCTCCTTCCTGCAGGGAAATACTGCTGTTATGTACACATTCTAAAAACTGCGCCTGGTCTCCTGTATATGTAAAGAGTCCTGGATGTTCTGCCATAATGACATTCCCATATTCACAATGCCCGCTTATGTACTTGTATGCATTATGTTTAAATGCCAGTTTTATCATTTTATTATAAATATCTTTTCCAGGTATATCTAGTGTAATATAAGGAATATCTTCTTCTTTGGTATTTTTTTCATCCTGGATTCCTGGCTTTTTATATTGTTCTGCTGGTGGTGCGCTAAAATCCTCTTTTAGCGGGGTTTCAAGGTTTAAAGGGATGTAGTTGCCTGCATCATGGCTCTTTCTTCCAAATGGCACATAATTGTCATCCAGCAGTATAATTTCCTCATTTTGAAGGTCTGGAAACTGTTTTGCAATTCTTTTTAACACTTCCCATTCATCCTGGGAATTTTCTTTATTGCTTTCTTCAATTGCCATAAGTGCAGCATTAATTTCATCTTTATTAGAAGTCCCCCAGTAAACAGGATGCGGCTGGAATGCTGAATGGTAATTGCCACTGGAATAATTAAAAAAGCAAGAACAAGGGATTTTTTCATATAATTCTTTTTTAGCACCATCTATATCTTTAACAACAAGATTATAACAGCCATTAATTGTTTCAGCCCCATCATGTGCAATAAGATTGGCTATTGCCATTACAGTTAATGGCTGTGTCTTTACAATAATACCAGGTACAAGAAGCCCTTCTTCATAAATTTCCTTAAGGTAGCTGTCAGGTATTTTACCTGTGCCACGCCACAAAAAGAATAATGCCAGAAGCCCAAAAGCTATTGTAAAAGCCAGTTTAACCCGGAAAAGTGCTATTGCAAGTATTATACATATAACACATATTATTTTAGAATCTTTGCGCTGTTTAAAAACAACTCCAGTTATTTCATCCATTTTTCTTATGCGCTTTGGGTCAGGGTGTATTCCTGATTTAATACTTGCTTCAAATTGTGAATAGTCTGTCATTCTAAATCCTCCGTTTCTCTGTAAAATATTTATAAAAATTAAATGTTGCCACCTGTACTGCCAGAGTGGCAGGTAATAAATTATTACCACTATTATTACAGAATTACATTTTCATAATGCAAAGTACAAATAATCCAACAGCAGAGGCCATCATAAACAAATAGAACAGTTTAAGTATAACAGGTGCTTCAGTTTCTTTGCTTAAAGATTTCTTAGTGCCTTCATATTCGTATTTGTCTTCTGTACTTGTAATAACCATTTCTTTCTGCATAGTGCGTATAAACCGGATGGCATTAGCAAAGAAAATAAGTGCAATATAGAAGAAGCCTCCTTTAAACAGGAACTCCTGCAAATTATCCTCAAGTTTAAATATGGCAAGCACACATAAAGAAATTGCTAAAATACCAATTATCCAGTTAAAAATTATCCATCTGTAAGCCTTTCTTTTTGACTCGTCTGTTACAACAATTACTGAAGCATCTTCTGGATTGTACTGGCTGCGCGTAAGAAGTGAACGGCCTGTATCATTGTCTATTTCAAGATATTCTATAATTTCATTTTCATTAAATTTTATTTTGCCAGTCTTTTTATCAAGTTTGCCGCTATTTTCCATATATGATAAAGATACATAAAATTTATCATTAAAACTGGAGGTGTACAGTGAAATTTTGAAGTGGTCTATATTAACTTCGTGAAGGGGTTCTAAATAAGAAAGCATCGTACAATCTCCTAAAAGAAGCCTTGATATAAATAACTCATCATCTTCTGGCACATTGCTTGTAAATATAAATTTCTTCATCCATTTGCCAGATGTTTCACAAAAAGGATTGCGGCTGTTTTTATAAAATTCTGATGCAAAAAATATTATTGAAGTAATACATGAGATAATAAGTATAATAATACATATATTACCTGGCATTGTAAAATAAACCCCGCCCTTTTTCCCAGTAATTGCAGCACCATTATTTTTAAGCATAGAAATTGCATTAGTTAATTCTTTAAAATTGAAAATCTTTAGAATTCCTGATGGTGGTTCATTTAACAAATAGAAAGATTGCATAATAAACATGCTTTTTACTGGCAAATAAAAAATTACAATGAAATACCAGTAAGAAAGTCCAAGAATAATACCACTTATAGCAGAGAAAAAAGGATTGCGTACTTTTCCTGTTTTTACACAACATAAAGCACTATATCTGGCGGTTACTATTGTAGCAAAAATAAAAATAATGGCATCAAATAAAGAATATGGTGAAAAATGTATACAGAATATACATATAAATGCGCATACAGCTATTATAAAAATATTAATAACAAAAACAGGAAAAAATAATAAAGAAATTTTTCCTGATGGTTTATAAACATGGTTCATAATCCCAGCTCCCTCCCTTTAAGAACTGCATTGTATAAAAAGCAAATAAAACGTCTGTACGCCAGCAGTCCATAGTTATATTAGCATATGCCCTTGATTATTTCAAGAAAAAATAACTATAAATCACATCCGTTTCATAAAAATCGTTACTATTCACAGCTACGCTGTTCATAGTAACCAGCAGTGCTTTCAGCACTGGTTATGTACACATTTTGCACAAAAAACGTGCAAAATGGCACTATAAAACTCATATTTTTGACAAAAAAACGTGTCAAAAATCCTCGGATTTAATTGATTGTGAATAGTAACTAAAAATCCCCATGCCGTGCTTTGCACGGCATGGGGATTTTTATGAAACGGACGTGGTTGTTTATATATCCTTATATAATATCTTTAATTTTTAAATACTTCTGTATATAAGATACCTTTAACTCTTTGTGTGTTAAAATATATTGTATTTCTTTTATTTTTTGTGCTTGACATTTACAGTATTATATGATAAATTATCATTATAATCTTATAAAATTATTTTATGTATTCAGAAAGGAGGTATAGTTTTCACTTTATTATTTGATATCTTTGTGTAATTAATTAATTTTGTATATAATGTATTTATAATATTATATTCTATAACTTTAATGATGGATTAATGTGAATAAAACATTAAAAAAATATTAGTTTTATGTACTGTTGTTTCATTAACCACTTTAAACAGTTTAACTTCACTTGCACAATCCAAAATACAGCCTGATGTATATTCACCAGAATTTCCTGATGCGTATATAGAAACTAATAACATAATGACTATGGCAGATGGTGAAACTACAGTTACAGCAACTGTATATGTAAAAGAGATTTACCAGGAAACTGACATCACCTTTCATAGATTATCTAAACGCTTACATTACTTTGAAAAAAACAAACTGACAGGAGGAGGAAATACAACTTCTATTGTTGCAAAGTATATACATACTTACCAGTCTATAACTGGTGCAATTAACATAAGCCTAAACAAAGATGGTTTTGGCACTGGCTTTGCATTATCAGACTGTCCGCAGCAATGGTCATTAGTTGCAAGCCTGAGTGGTATAAAATATTAATACTATGAAAAACATAGAATTTAATAAACAGCTACTATTTGGAATACTTATTGGACTTTTTTCTGGAATAGCAATAAGCCTGGCTGTCTATTCCAGAATAGCCCCGTCTTCCCAGTCCATTAAAGACTTACTGAATGAACGTTATTCAGATTACCCAATTGGACAGTATAAAGAAGAATTATTCTCTGTTATGCAGAATGATTACCTTCTTGTTTTTTATGAAAATGCGCTTGGCAGCTTTACAGCAGGTATATTTGAAACACAAGGTACAGACTGGAACGAAAATTTCCTTAATATTTCAGGAACTGTAAATCTTCCAGGCAAAAGTAAAGAATTTCATTTTCCAACACATGGGACTACAATAAAAGATAAAGA
>JAAWKM010000224.1 GCA_022797375.1 Lachnospiraceae bacterium | reverse complement strand
CAGATATGTTATGGGAAACTGACCCTGGAATGGCTGCAGATAAGGCGAGGATGGCAAATAAGCGTATAAAAGCAGGACTTGAGTATATAAGACATGCTGTAAGGGTTCTGGATGAAGAGGCAAAAAACATTACAATTAATGATTTTAAAATGGAACTGGAAGCTGTTATAGATAATTTTGTAATGGATACAGAAATTAAAGTGTATTTTGATATGGAAACATTGGAGCCAGAGCTGCAGATTCCACATGAACATACAGAGTTTCTGGCCGGGGCAGTTGCAGAACTTCTTACAAATGGTGTTAAACATGGAAATGCGGATATATTTACTATATGGCTCCAGGCAGACAGTACACATCTGGAAATATCTGTATCAGACAATGGACAAAGCTGTTTTAACAGTAGTAACGCCATGCAGAAAATACAAAATGGTTTTGGAATTAAGAAGATTATAGATTATGTAAAAAAGACAGGTGGCAGTACTTCATTTAAAAATGAGAATGGTTTTTATGCAGAAATAATGATACCAGTTGTATACCCAGAATACAGAGAAGGTGAGTAATTAATATGCTGGAAGTTTTGCTTGTGGATGATGAGCCATTGTTGCTTGAAAGCCTTGAGATTATTTTAACAATGAACCAGATTAATGTTACAGGTATGGCACATGATGGCAAGGAGGCTTTGTCCATATTGAGGGACAGGCATTGCCAGCTTGCACTGGTTGATTTGAATATGAAGGGTATGGGAGGCATTGAACTGATACAAAGGATTAAAGAAGAATTTCCTGGAATAAGGATATTAGTCCTTACTACATTTTATGATGATAAAAATATTACAGATGCTATAACAGCAGGGGCAGACGGGTATTTGTTAAAAGGCAGTGGCAAGGATGCGGTATTAAGTGCAATAAACGGGATTATGGGTGGACAGAATGTGATAGAGCACAAAGTGATGGAACGCATGGCAGCACTTCTTAAGAAAAAGGAGATACCAGAGACAAACGGGGACTTGATGTCAGAACTGACTATAAGGGAGAAAGAAATATGTATGCTGGTTTCGCAAGGGCTGAATAATAAGCAGATAGCAGAGAGGCTGTATCTTTCAGAGGGTACAGTTAAAAACTATATCTCTTCCATTTATGATAAGACAGGAATACATGACCGTTCTAAACTTATTGTTTCCATAAAAGAATAATAGGTTGCTGGAATATTACCATAGTCATATATGCATATGACTATGGTTACTTTTTTTATTGGCAAAAAAATGTTGTAATATAGGTGCAGGGTCTTGCAGGCAAATAAGATTTACAGGAGGTAGAAATGTCACAGAAAATTTCAGCTTTTTATTATATCAGAAATAATAAAAGAAGGGTGTCTGTTCTGGTAACCAGCCTGGCCATGTTTTCAATTATCACATATATTTCAATGTTCTTACTATCAGCAACATCAGAAACATATGAGGATATACTGACAGAAACAAGCAAATATATACAATATATACAGCTTGCAGGGGATGACCTGGAATATAGTTATAGTGATGAACAGGCAGCAACAGAAGATATTTATCATGAAGCAGTAAATAGAAAATATGGTGAAATAAAAAATTCCTTAGTTAATTCAAAAGGGATAAAAGATGCTTTTGTGGTACAGACAGAATATTCTTATATTACCTCGCTTATAGGGAATTATTATGTGGAAGTCCCAATGTTAAATAAAACAAATATGGAAAAGGTTTTAAAACATATGGGGGCAGTGCTTGCCAGCGGCAGGCTTCCAGATAAGGCAGGGGAAGTAGTTTTAGACAGTATGTTAATAAAAAATTATGGCTATAAGCTGGGTGACAGCTTAAGCCAGAATAAAGATGTTAAAATTGTTGGGATTATTAATTGTGGTTATTATTTTGGATGTGGCCTGGCAGACCAGAATAATACATTTTATAATCCAATGATATGTGTTTTGGCAGATGGAACTGTCAGGGATTTAAAAAGTACTATAGAAAAGAACGGTGTTTTTCTGGATAATTCAAGTTTTGTGGATTTAAAGAATGGAGAAAGAAATTTACAGGATGATGTAATTTCTTCCATTTCAAGTTCAACTAATATTATTTTTACAGGTATAATAGTTGTCGTTGCTACACTTGTAGTTATCGTAAGTATATCATACATGAGAGACAGACGCAGTGAATGGTGTTTGTATGCATCCATTGGGTATAGCAGGAAAGCAATTTATTTTTCTATTATAAGGGAACTGCTTTTTACCTTTATAACAGCTTTTTTAATAGCTGTTATAGTAGTAATAGTGCTGATGAAAATTTTAGATATATTGTTAATTACAGAACTTGGGCTGCAATGTGAATACTTTTTATTTAATACACTTATCCAGATATTATGTGTTTATATTGCATTGTTTGGAGTTTTACAAATACCAGTCAGGTTAGAAATATTTAAGATAAAAACTATAGATGCAGCAGATGATGATATTTAAACAGAGTTTTTCATCACTATTTGAGCCGGCATGGCGGCATGGAGGGATTATTATGTTTAGTGTTAAAAATATTACAATGATATATGATATAGAGAAGGAAAATAAAATGTATGCTCTGGGAGGTTTTGACCTGGAACTGCCAGATACCGGGCTTATTGGTTTTATCGGGCCTTCTGGAAGCGGGAAGTCTACATTGATGTATTGTCTTTCTACATTAAAGAAACCAACAGACGGTGAAATATTATATAATGGAAAAGATATAATTAATATAAAAAATTCCGAACGGGAAAATTTAAGAAGGAAAGAGTTTGGCTTTGTATTCCAGAGACATTTCTTAATTCCGTATATGCCAGCTATTGATAATGTTATTGTAGCAATGGATGAAAATAATACTAATGCCAGAAAAAAGGCAGAAGGGATTTTAAAAGAACTTGGTTTAAGCGAAAGGGAACTAGGCAAAAGACCATCAAAACTTTCTGGAGGACAGAGACAACGTGTTGCAATAGCAAGGGCAATGGCTAACAGCCCGTCAGTGTTATTTGCAGATGAGCCAACATCAGCACTTGACCATGAAAATGCTTTTTCAGTTATGAGGGTTTTTAAGGAATATTCAAAGAAGCATCTTGTACTTGTAATTACACATGATATTTCAATACTCAGGGATGCAGACCAGGTTATTGAAATGTGGGATGGCATGACAGGGGCTGTGAAGGGTGGTGAAGGGAATTGAACCCATTTTCTTCCGTATATTATGTAAAAGAAAATATCAAAAGGTCATTACTTCTTATATTAATGTTTATACTTACATTTACGGTATATATAGCTGGATTATATATATCTAATACTGAGAGCATGTTTAATATTATTGTGGAGAGAGACAAGAAAACAGCTATGGTTAGTTCAATAGCAACAGATAAGAATTGTGTGGATTATGCAAAGGCAATAGAAAGGCTGGAGAAAGAAAAGGGCATTACTCTTTTACACCAGGGGGTGTTTAATGATATCTACACAACTTCTATTATGGGCTTTGATATTGGATTTGCCACATATTCATTCCGAAGTAAAGAAGATTTCCAGACTTATTGTGATTTTACAGGTATTAACTTAACAGACAGCAGCCAGGACAGGGAACTTGGTGATGGCAGTGTAATAATGAACAGGCTGCAGGCAGCCAGCAGAGGAATGAAAATAGGTGATAAGTTTGTTGCAGAAGATGATGAATTTATTGGGCAGGAATATACTTTAGATGCGGTTACAGATAATGATGGTTACAGTACTTTTTTTATTAGTGGTACAGATAGTGCACGCTGCCTGGTTTTAAATAATTCTATGGATGAAAGTAGTTTTAAAGAGCTTCTTAAAACACTTGAAACAGAATATAATGTTTATGCAAGAGGAGAGGACTATAATAATAATAAAATAGGTGAAATGCTAGGGAATTTTTATTATATTTATTTCTTTGTTATAATTTTACTTTCTGTTATTATGGCTGTTACTGTAAATGCTGCATTTACAGGGATGTACCAGCATAGAACCGGGGAATTTGCAATTTATAAAGCTATGGGGATTCCTGCCAGGAAAATCCGTTTAAAAATATTGTCGGAGGTGCTTTTAATTGATGTTACCGGGATTTTAGCAGGACTATGTATAATAATGGCATCAATATACCTGGCTAATAATTTATATTTAATTCCACATGGGTTAAAGTTGTTTTATTATAATAATATGTCACTGGCAGGTATGGTAACCAGCAATTTAATTATATTAATACCTGTGACAATTTTCCAGGGTGCAAAACTTGTAAGGGCAGATATATGTGGTTAGCCATTTCATAAAAATCCCCATGCCGTGCTTTGTACGGCACAAATAGTAATGAAAAATGCTGTTTTTGCATTTTTCTTGTGTGAAATTGTAATGATTGTCAGACAGCGTTTTTTGCTGTCTTAGAATCATTTT
>JAAWKM010000223.1 GCA_022797375.1 Lachnospiraceae bacterium | reverse complement strand
TTATTGTGTATTAAATTATTCAGATAAACGGAAAATGCCGTGATATTATTTATATAATGGCAAATGTGACAAATACTGGCGTGCCCTGGAGTGGAATAATTCAGCTGGATTATTCTATGATATGCCACTCTGGCTGCAATGAAGAAACCCACCGGGAAAGCACACATTTCCCCCATAGATAAGCATCCTCCCCTTCTGGAATGGTAATATCTCTATTTGGTACAGCTTTTTTATCTGGATTACATCTCTGGAATAAGGTAATCTCTATACCACCCCAGCACATAGCCCCATACAGCCTGTCTTCTGTTTCCTGCCAGATAAACCACAATGGCTCATCCTCAGCACCATCAGCATCTATAAACCCTGATTTAACCAGGGCGGCTACTTCTTCAATATTTTCTTTTGGCAGTGCTGTTTCTGAAAATCTTCTGGATAAATCCTGTATAATATTTTTACTAGTATACTCATAATCAATTGTAACATCAACTATAGGCAACAACAGAAAAAATGTATCATTATCAAGATTTTCTACCATATGATATGACAAATATGGCTGGTATATTTCCTTTCCTTCTGTTTTATACTCTACATGGTATCTGTACAACAATACCTTTATTTCGTTGCCATCCGCAGAGGCTATATCAACTGTCCTATATACTGGTACATTTTCCAGCCCCTTACAGCTACATGGTAACTTGCGGCTAAATTCATATGTATATGGCAAATTTCTCCAAAGATATCCCCAAAGAGCATAACAGTTTGGAAATGCAGCATACAGCCAGTATTGCAGAAACTCCCAGTTTGTCATGGTTATATCATCTGTTTCCCCGGCTGTATCCATATCTTTAATATTTTGATGGATTTTTTTATAGAAATACATATATCCAGCCCCCATATATCTTAAGAACAAAATACTTCTGTCAGAAAACACTCTATTATAAATATGCAGGCAGCGCCAGCCATGTTCCCAATAGTCTGTCCAGCAGCCATATTAAGGCTTTTTCCGTGTACAATAGCATATATTAATATACCCACGTCCGTTTCATAAGGTTTACAGTTATCCTGTGTTTGGAAACGGACGCAGAGTTTCCGTTGCCAGGGCGGTTATTTTCCATGACAGAAGCACTTTGGCCCCGTCGGCGTTTGAATCTGGTTTTTTCAGATTTTATGCGCCGCTGCGTGGGCTGATGTAGCGGAATGCATGCAAAAGCCATGTCTGCGGCATGCTTTCCTGGAATGGAATAATACCAGCCTGGCACTGGAAACCCTGCGTCCGTCTGCCCATTTATATGATTATCACTATGATTTAACTGTCATTTATTGCTTTTTATGTATTACTTTCACAACTATTCTTCCAATCCACCAGAATATAAAACCTATACATATACCACAAAATGCCCCCAGACTGTCAATCCCCACATCTATAAAATTGCCGTCTCTTCCTTCAACAAAAAGCTGGTGGAACTCATCTGTACATGCATAAAATGCCGCAAATACTTCACTACAAAACAATATTCTGAGTTTATAAAAATTTCTTGCACATATAAAAGCAAATGGAAGTACCAGTGTACATCCAAGTGCCATATATTCAAGAAAATGGCCTGCTTTACGCACACAATGGTGTATAAATCCATAACTGTCAGAATCTGCACTAATGGAAATATCCATTAACTGCTCTATTTTCTGTATCACAAGTTCTGCTATGGGAATACTTGTACTAGAGGAATCATCTGCTACCATTGAAGAAAAATAAAATATAATAACCATAATGCAAACTGCTGGAATCCATACAGCAATATGCTTTAAAATCCATTTTGGGTTAATTTTGCCTGTCATAAAAAAGTCCCCGTCCATAATATAAATTACTATTAGCAAATACTGTCATATATGTTACCCTTTAACGCATAAACTGTCAATTATTTTCCATAAATTCGGTCATATATTTTCTATAATGTAAAGCAAGGTTACCCCTCTGAAGTTTATAATTCCTTCTTTCTTCTACAGCAATAGAATCAAAAAACACTTTCCATAAATCTGCATATTTTTCATCAATATCTAACATGCCTTCCAGCCTGTTTTCCTCCTCTTGTGTTAAAATCCTTATTATGGAATCTCCGCCAGCACTATGGAATACTGCTTCTCTATGGCTTTTATCATATATAATAAAATATTCTGCATTAAACCTGTCCTCAAAATGTGCAGCAACCAATGTTAAAACCTTGTTTTTTGGTTCCATTTTTGCCATAAGCACCGGTGGTGCTTTTTTAACTTCCTGGAACCTTAAAAATTCTTTATAGAAATGCGCTTCATTATGAACGCCCCTCTTTATTTCAAATATCCTGGAAACACATTCCAGCTGGAGTGCCTTTGTAATATCTGCCCCAATAGTAAATCCATAGGTTACAAACTGGTAAATAACATTACCTCTGTCCTCTTCTTCTGAAAGAAGTGCACTCATCACGAAAAAGTATGCTTCACGCGATATTCTGTCTTCTATTGTCTTTAAAACATTCTCTGCTTTCCTGGCAGACGTTTCAACATTTATATATTCCGAAAAAAGTTCTATATTATAAGTATAGTCCTGGCTTAATGGCTGTATCTTTATATATTTATGGCCATAACCTGACACTCCTGCCTCAAATACAGCACTAAGTATCCCGTCTGGCGAACTATCACACTGGTAAATCCTCACTGGTTTCTCCACTTTGCACATCCTCCTAAACATGTTTTAGAAGTTTCCTGATATTCTATAATTACCATTAAACCCAATAAACAACTATACATCCCCTAACTGGAAGTCTTCAAATAATGTAAGCTGTTTATAAGTGATGTTACTGCCAAACCCCTTAACAACATCTGTTTCACCTGAAACAAGGTTCCGTGTTATATAATCTTCTTCAACTTTAAGAAAATCATACATCATCCTGCCATTACATGTAATAAAATATATGGCTCTTTTTAATACAACTCCCATTTTCTTTAGCGAATGAAAATCCAGTCTTCCTGTTTTCCTTGCATTTACTATTCTGCCAGCAGATTTTACACCTATTCCTGGAACACGCAGCAATGTATTATATGATGCTGTATTTACTTCTACTGGAAAATACTCCATATGCCCAAGTGCCCAGTCACATTTTGGATCAAGATAAGTATTAAAAAACGGCCTGTTTTCAGATAAAATTTCACCAGCGGTAAAACCATAATACCTCAAAAGCCAGTCCGCCTGGTAAAGCCTGTGTTCTCTGTGAAGTGGCGGTTTTCCTCCATTTATGGCAAGTGAACTGTCATTGTTGACATTAACAAACGCTGAATAAAAAACCCTTTTTAAATCAAACTTCTGATACAATGCTTCCGTTACAGCCAGTATCTGGTAATCACTTTCGCCTGTAGCCCCTATAATCATCTGGGTACTCTGTCCTGCTGGCACAAACCCCCTGCTTGTATCATTTCTGTTCCACTGTGCCAGGGCATTCCCCTTGCTGTTTAAAGCTATGCCTGTATTCTTATCTGCAATATTGTTACTAACAGTTCCAGAAATGGCATCCAGATTTTCATTACTTCCTGGCAGGCTTTTGCCCATACGTTTTTGTGTATACCAGTAAGAACTCTGGTTTCCGCCTTTCATCCCAAGGACTGCCCTGCTCTCTGCCATGCCTGCCTGTATCTGTCTCATAGGTGTTAAAATATTCTTTCTCGTTTTATTAGGAGCAAGTTCCTTTAACCCCGCTTCTGTAGGAAGCTCAAGATTAACACTCATCCTGTCCGCATACCAGCCTGCCATCTCCACAAGTTCTGGTGAAGCCCCTGGAATAGCCTTACAGTGTACATATCCGTTAAATTTATATTCAAGACGTAATTTCATAAGAGACTCACATATTAACTCCATTGTATAATCTGGCGACTGCATAACACCAGAACTTAAAAACAGGCCTTCTATATAATTCCTTCTGTAAAATTCCATTGTAAGCTGGCATATTTCATCTGGGGTAAAAGATGTCCTCGGCACATCATTACTACAACGGTTAATACAATATTTACAGTTAAAAATACACTCATTAGTAAATAAAATCTTCAAAAGGGAAACACATCTTCCATCAGCAGCAAAAGAATGGCATATGCCTGCTGCCTCTGCTGCACCAAGTTCCCCTTTTTTACTTTTCCTTGAAACCCCGCTTGAAGTGCAGGCAACATCGTATTTAGCTGCGGCAGATAAAACCTTTAGTTTATCTGATAAAGCAGCATTAAGTTCAAATACCATTTTTTCACCTCTTTCCCATTCCGCGAACACTAGTTCTTTATCAGAATAACATTATAGCTTGTACAAGTCAAGGTATAAATAAAAAATAAATATGCATAATATTATTTAATGCTACTATTCACAGTCCAGTAAAAGATATATCATTCCGCAAGCTTGTTTGCAGGAATGTATATATCTTTTACTGGACTGCGAAAGCTGTCACTCCACAAAG
>JAAWKM010000222.1 GCA_022797375.1 Lachnospiraceae bacterium | reverse complement strand
TGTGTGAAATTGTAATGATTGTTAGACAGCGTTTTTTGCTGTCTTAGAATCATTTTTCACACTATTTCCAGTTATACTGTGCTGGCAGACGGACGCAGGTTTCACGTGTCCAGGCTAAACATTATTCCATGACAGGCGCACTTTGGCATCGCCGGCGCTTGAATCCCGTACTTTGGGATTTTATGCGCCGCTGCGTATGCCAACGTAGTGGGAACGTGCCCTGGAATGGAATAATGTTTAGCCTGGACATAGAAAATCTGCGTCCGTTTTCACACAAATGCAGGATAACTGGAAATTTTATAAAACCGACGTAATAAATTACCATGTAATATCGACAAATATATTCCATACTGTTATACTATATTTGTTGTTTTATGTTACAATCATAATAACAGAAAAAAATAACATTAAAGTATGGTAATGGCAGCGTGCCATATTTATTTAATACTAAAGGAAATGAAAGGAAATACTTATGAAAAACCTGGTTTTTTTCGATGTTGATGAAACATTAATTACTAAAGACAAAAATGGATATTTAATACCTGAAAGCACCACTCTGGCTTTGAAGCTTCTACGTGAAAATGGAAACCTGTGTTTTATTAATTCCGGAAGGACTATTGCTGGCATGGAAGATATAATACTGGACATCGGCGTGGATGGTTTTGTATGTGGATGTGGCACATATATATGCATTAAAGATAAAATACTATTTTCCAGGACTATCCCATATGCACTTGGCAATGAAGTAATAAAGGACCTTATAAAATGCAAGCTTGAATGGCTTCTTGAGGGACAGAATTTCCTATATTACATTGATATGCCATATAAAACAAGAATACAGAAGTTTAAAGAAGACCATAAAAAGACTTTTCCTGGCATATGCAAAATCCTGTCACCAGAAAATGCATATAACTTATCTTTTGACAAGTTCTGCATATGTACTGCACCTGGTTGTGATTTTGAATATTTTTATAATAAATACAATACAAAATTTGATTTCATAGACCGTGGCAACAATTTTTTTGAAATTGTACCATCAGGATGCTCTAAAGCAACAGGTATGCAGTTTTTAATGGACTATTATAACATTCCTGTACAAAATACATATGCTATAGGGGACAGTACCAACGACCTTCCTATGATAGATTTTGCAGGAACAGGCATTGTAATGGGCAAAAGCCCTTCCGGGGTTACAAGCCATGCAGATTATGTAACAAGCAGTATACTGGAAGATGGAATATATAATGCTATGAAACATTTTAACCTTATATAAATACATTCTGTCTTCCACCCACATTAATTATAAGCCAGTGCCTTAAAAACAGCACTGGCTGTTGTTTTGTCAGCCCTGGCCTTTAGCAGGCTTTCCAGATAATGTTTCAAGCACTGTTTTATATACCATAATAAGGTACGCATCTATAAAACAATATTTATTGGAAAGAAATTCTATAAGCTTATAGATAAAACATGTACCCATAAGCATCACACTTGCACATGTTACAAAATAATTTAAGTCCAATGCCAGAATTACTACATTAGCGGCAACATAAAAAACAAATACAGAGAAAAACTTGCGCCCAATCTGCAATGCCATATAAAGAGTTTCTGCAAGCAGCTCTTTGCGTTCTTTTATATATTCGCTGTTCTCTTCCTTTAGCAGCTCATACATATCCTTAAAAATCTTCTTATCCTGTATTTTTGTCTTGGAATAAGCATTTCTTATAACTTCCTCTTCACACATCTGCACATATGAAGTATATTTACTTTTTCCAAATTGCTTTTTTAGACATCTTTTAAAAACATTCATTAATAATACCCCGCCTTGGCTGCAACATTCTATTTTAATTTATGTGGTTTTTCACAATGCGTTCATATGAAATACACAAAAACATCACATAAATCTGTTAGCATTTTTATATGGATACCACTTGTAATTCCCAGTACAGTATCTATTAAACCTTCATCTGTCTTAATTCATTCTGTACTTTGTGGTATTCTTTGTACACCTTTTTTTCATAAATCTGATGCAAGGCATATCTTACAGGAAATACCCAGGATATGCCTTGTATATTAATCCCCATACATTGTATTTAATATGTCTGATGCTTCATCATACTGGAAATTCTGTATGGCATCATACATTTCCTGGAGTTTCCCAATATGCCTGTCATTACTTCCTGCCAGCATCTTCTCAAGAATGTCTGTAATTTCAATATATTCGTAATTATCAATGCTTTCTTTTAATTTATTAAGGTTTTTTATAAATTCTGTTTCTTCCATTTTAACCCCTGGCTTTTTAGCAAGGTTTTTCTGGTTATAACAATCACATGCAGCTTTAAGCTGGCAGTGGAATTCTTTCACCATTTCCATATATTCACTTATTTGTGAAATTATATACATGCGCTGGTACTCTTTAGCAGATAATTCCATCTTTTGTGAATATCCTGCCAGCTTGTTAGCTGCAATATTCAGGAAAATACCCTTAAGGCTGTGGAAATGCATGGACATGGCTTCTAACTGTTCAGTGTTCCTTATCTCTTCCAGTTTATTATAATGTTCTAAAATATTTCTTACAGAAACATTAAGTACCTTCATATAATTATCAAGGCTTCCCGCCATAAGTGCAATGCCTTCATCATAATCCAGCCCTTCAACTGATGAAAGAAAACCAGCCGAATCAATGCACTTTTCTACACATCCTTCTCCTGCTTCGCCCTTTGCAAAACCGTACTGTTTAAGTTTCATCTCAAAATCTTCTATACGTAATGGTTTTTTTATTACACAATCTGCTCCTGCATCTGTAAAAAGCTTTACAACTGCTTCATCTACAGTAGCTGAAACCCCTATTACCTTAGGCTGGTTTTTGCCATTTGATACTTCCATTATCTGCCTTGTTGTTTCAATCCCGTCCATCTCAGGCATAAGGTAATCCATAAGAACTATATCATAGAGTACACTGCGCACCCTTTCTACTGCCTCCATGCCCGATTCTGCCGTATCTGCCTTTATCCCATAACGCTCAAGCATTGTAGCCAGAACCATGACATTAACCATATTGTCATCTACAACAAGAACCCTGATGTTCCTTACAATAATATTCTCTTCCATATAAATCCTCCATGATATTTCCTTAAGCCCGGACAAAACCTGGCAGTTTAAAATGTCTTAAAACGGTATACTGTAATACTTTTAAACTGCTCTCCTGCCTTTAATACAGCATTTGGAAAACCTTCCGTATTTATAGCATTTGGAAAATTCTGTGTTTCAAAACATGCACCACAGAAATTACCATAATGCACACCTTCTTTACATCCATCTATATCAAGGTCATTAGCAGTATAAAGCTGCATCCCTGGCTGGTCAGTAAATACTTCCATAATACGTCCTGTACTGTTATCACGGAACTGTGCTGCCTTTCTTATGGCATCTTTGCCATCAGTCCTTAAAACAAAATTATAATCATAACCTGCCACTATATTGCCATAAGCATCTTCTTTTCCAATTCCATCCCTGAGCTTCTTAAATTCCCTGAAATCAAGTGCTGTACTGGCAAGCTCTTTTAACTCCCCTGTAGGTACAAGTATATCATTTACAGGTGTATAGTAATCCGCTTCTATCTGGACTTCCTGGTCTAATACATCAGGGCATTTGTGCCCGCCTTTCCCAAGATTAAAATAAGTATGGTTAGTAAAATTAACTATTGTATCCTGGTCACATTCTGCATTATATCCTATTATAAGTTCATCGTCATCATCAAGTATATAAGTAACGGAATAATCAAGGTTTCCTGGAAATCCCTGTTCACCATCAGGACTGTGCCTTGAAAATATAATTTTATCTTCTTCTTCAAACTCCTCATATTCTGCATTATACATACAACAGTTATACCTAAGATTACCTCCATGAAGGCAATTTGTTTCATCATTCTGGTCAAGCTTGTACTCTTTGCCATTTAGAACAAATTTTGCATTAGAAACCCTGTTGGAATACCTTCCAATAGGTGCACCAAAACTTGGCTTATTTACTTCATATGGTGCAGTTTCATCATAGCCAAGTGCAATATCCTCAAATACACCATCCCTGCCAGGCACAACAATATTTGTAATAACTGCACCCAGATTAATAAATGAAACTTCCATGCCATTTTTATTCTTTAATGTATACTTTGTAACCTCATTTCCTGCCTTGTCCACTCCAAACTTGCTCTTTGTAATACTCATTTTGTAACCTCCCCAATAAATTTATAAAAAATAGCCTGGTCTTTAGTATATCAAATAAAAATTTACTTTACAAGTAATTTCCTGGCTGCTTGCACGTCCGTTTCATAAAAATCCCCATGCCGTGCTTTGCACGGCACAAATAGTAATGAAAAATCCTGTTTTTGCATTTTTCTTGTGTGAAATTGTAATGATTGTTAGACAGCGTTTTTTGCTGTCTTAGAATCATTTTTCACACTATTTCCAGTTATTCTATG
>JAAWKM010000221.1 GCA_022797375.1 Lachnospiraceae bacterium | reverse complement strand
ATCCCAAAGTACGGGATTCAAACGCCGGCGATGCCAAAGTGCACCTGTCATGGAATAATGTTTAGCCTGGACATGTGAAACCTGCTGTCTTCTGGCAAAGTGAATGATATAACTGGAAACTGTTAATTTTATTATCCGGGGGCCATTGTAAATTTACAATGACAGGTTCTACATACCACATAACCACATTTATTATTATATAAATAATATTGCAGTATCTCCCGTTTGTCTGAATAATTTAGCACACAATAAAATTTCCAGTTATAATCCTGGGTCTGCCAAAAGACAGCAGGGTTTGTCCAGGCTGGATATTATTCCATGACAGAAGCACTTCAGCCCCGCCGGCGCTTGAATCTGGTTTTTTCAGATTTTATGCGCCGCTGCGTGGGCTGATGTAGCGGAAGCGTGCTCTGGAATGGAATAATACCAGCCTGGACAAACCCTGCGTCCCTTTGCCAGCACAGAATAACTGGAAATAGTGTGAAAGAAAGTAGAGGGCAGCCAAGAAATGGCGCACTTAAACAAGCTATCATAAGGTAGCTTGTTTAAAAGAATGTATGTTTGGTATAAAAATCAGGAAACTAATTGCGATTCGGAAATAATTCCTTCACGCAGTAAAAGTTTCTTAGCCTGTTTGACAGCCTTGGCTTTTTGTTTTTCAACAAGGGCTTGTGGCATATCAATTTTGTATAAGTCACCCGGATTCCACTCTTCACCAGCAGACAGCATCTGGAAAACAGCAGTAAGAATCATACGGGCAACTGCAATAATGGCTCTTTTCCTGCCACGGCGTCTGGCAATAGTTTCATATTTTTTCTTGTAGTAAGGGGATTTGTCAGATTTAACGGCTGCATGGGCACACTGGACCAATGCAGGTTTGAGGTAAACTCCGGCACGTGTAACCTGGACAGATTTCTTCTTACCAGCAGATTCATTGCTGCCAGGTGTAAGGCCAGCCCAGCAGCATAAGCGTTTTGATGTACAGAACTGGGACATATCAATACCAATTTCGGAAATGATAGTGGCAGCACTGTTATATTTGACACCCGGAATGGTCATAAGTAACTGGACAGCATTTTCATAACCAGGATCAGAAGAAACCAGTTTTTTTATCACAGAGTCTATATCATTGATTTCAGATGTGATATAATCCATATGTGTGCGGATAAGACGCATACGGTATTTTTGGGCATCAGTCATCTGGTATCCTTCGATGGATTCAATGACAGCATCTTTTTTGGATTTAAGACTCCCAAGAAGTTTAGATGCAATTTCTTCGTGGCTGATGGATGTATCTGGTTGTTGGACCAGACAATCAATGATGGATGAGGATGACTTCCCAAAGATATCAGAAACGACTGAATCTAATGCAACATTACAAACAGTAAGGGCATTCTGGTATCTGTTTTTCTCACTGGAACGGCAGGAAACAAGTTTGCAACGGTATCTTGTATATTCCCTTAAAATACGGATTGTTTTACAGGGAATGTAACTGCCCTTCACAAGTCCCAGACGGAATAAATCCCCAATCCATTTGGAATCCTTTTCATCATCTTTGTTGCCTTTTACAGCTTTGACCCATTTGGGATTAGCAATGGTGACATTGATTTCGTCTTCCAGCAGATTAAAGACGGGAACCCAGTATTTCCCGGTGGATTCCATGCAGACATCATGACAGTTGTTTTCTAACAGCCACCGTTTGAATTCCAAAATAGAATTGTTAAAGGTGGAAAAACGTTTCTTTTGATAAGAAGGCTCAATGCCGCCTGTGGTTTTAATGATTGTGGCAACGGGAAATTTTTTATGGACATCGGCACCACAACAGGTCTGGTAAGTAACTTTCATAGTAATGCTCCTTTCGTAAAAAAGATAAGAAGCCATTGACTGGACTGCCACACAATTAAACCAAGGCGTTTAAACAATTCTTAGTGTACGGACTCGTAGTACCACTTATTTGTGCTTGAAAAGGCAGAACTTACACTGATTTTTATGCTGTCTAAAACGAAGAAAGTTATTACAACTTTTCCTCCCGTGCTTTGTAGTATAGCTTCTTAAAAGCTATTTTACATCAAAGAGTAGAAGTTGTAACACTTTCATTGCTATTTGTGCCGCCACCTTTCAGTTGGCGGCATGGGGGATTTTTATGAAACGGACGTGATGGAATAAAGAATAAGTTGTAAAAATTATATAATTATGATAAATTATACTACGTAGTTATTACTAAGGACTAAATAATTAATAAAAGGAAAAGGTAGAACTGTGTTAAGATTTATTTATGTAATTTTAGGCAATTTGCACCGTGTCTGGATGATTCCCAAGATGGGATACTACTCCAGGCATCCCGAAAAGTATTCAGAAGAATTCAGGTATGAATATGACAGGCATTGTATCAATATTATGAAAAAAAGAGGAAGGATTACTACTAATGCATATGGTATAAACAACCTTCCAAAAAATTGCGGTTATGTGATGTTTGCTAACCACCAGGGCAAATATGACGCCCTTGGCATAATGGATTCACACAATATGCCATGTTCCATAGTAATGGACGCTGACCGTTCATATATACCTCTTGTAAGACAGTTTATAGACTTAGTACAAGGAAAAAGAATAAAACTGGATGACTTGCGGCAGGCAGCAGGGATAATAAGTGAAGTTTCAGAAGAAGTAAAGCAGGGACGGAAGTTTATAATATTCCCGTCAGGAGGATATGAACACCGCAATGGCAATTATGTAGACCCCTTTAAGCCAGGCTGTTTTAAAGGAGCTATCAGGGCAAAAGCCCCAATAGTGCCCGTTGCCATTGTAAACTCATGGAAAGTATTTGACTTGTGGTCGCTCCGCCGCGTAGTTACACAGGTCTTTTATCTCAAGCCATTATTATATGACGATTATAAGGACATGAAATCAAATGCAATATCCGACCTTGTTTATGACAGGATATGTGCCGCTGTCAAATGCGCTGAACAGGGCGATTTTGCCGCTGCCTTACTTAAGTAACCCGGATAGACAGATACATACACAGCCTGGAAATATCTGGTAATTTATGAACACATAAAAAACATTTTCAATAAGATATCCGCAAAATACCTGCGGTCTGTTTTATCTATGGTCTGTGACACTATAACTGGAACTGACATATAAATTCCGCCATTTATAGAATATTTTTCGTATCCTATGATATCACCAGAGCGCACTGGTGCTTCAAGCTTCTGGGGAAGTTCATAGTCCACTGTCACAACATCATTTTTAGACATAAGTATTGTAAAACTGCCAGAACTGGCACGTCTTACGGGAACAGAGGCTTTTCTGCCATCTGTTACCATTATTTCTGGAAGTGGTGCACTGGCAGATATTCCTGCCTGGGTATAAGCTTTAAAACCATAGTCCATAAGTTTCCTTGTATCTGCCCACTTATAACTTTTATTAGGAGGCCACCCACACGCAAGTACCGAAGAAACCAGTGTAGTATTATTTCTCTTTGCTGCACCACAGAAACAGTAGCCTGCATTACCAGTAAACCCCGTTTTTATGCCAAGCGCACCATTATAACTTGTAAGAAAAGCATCCTTATTAGTTACAGAATATGTACGTGTATTATCACAGTTTGAAAACTGGTGGGACGGAGTCTGTACTATATCCATAAATTTCTTGTTCTGGATTGCATACGCGCCAATACAGCATAATTCATAAGCAGTAGTATAATGCCCATCACTGTCAAGCCCGTTTGGTGTTACAAAATGTGTATTAGTAAGTCCAAGCTCTTCTGCCTTAAGGTTCATAAGTTCTGCAAATCCCTCAACACTCCCTCCGATATGTTCAGCTATTGCAACTGCTGTATCATTATGTGATTCTAACATCAGGGAATAAAGCAAATCACCTAGCCTGAATTTCTCCCCTTCTTTCATATTAAGCTGTACATCAGGCATTGATGAAGCATATCCTGAAACCGTAACAATATCATCTGGATTGCCATTTTCAAGTGCAACAATACACGTCATTATTTTAGTAGTGCTTGCCATAGGAAGCTGTATATCTGCATCTTTTGAGGCAAGAATCCGGTTACTGTCTGCATCAATAAGGCAGTAAGCCTTTGAATACATATTTGATGGCTCACTTGCGGAAGAAGTAATTCCAAGGCTCTTTGCTGTAATTTTCTTTGAAGAAAGTGTTTCCATTTCTTCATATTGTCCAAATGGGGCAAATTCTGACAGGAAATCTCTAGTATCATTTATATATGCAAGTGAAAGAAGTATAAGGCATATAGCATATATAGCGCTGCTTAATAATTTTTGCATAAAAACCCCTCATTAAATTTTATCACAATTCAAATATATGATACTATTGCCCAAATATTACAGAAGATTTGCCTGTTTTAACCCTGTTGCCCTGAAGACACAATATACCAGCCACATCCGTTTCATAAAAATCCCCATGCCGTGCTTTGCACGGCACAAATAGTAATGAAAAATGCTGTTTTTGCATTTTTCTTGTGTGAAATTGTAATGATTGT
>JAAWKM010000220.1 GCA_022797375.1 Lachnospiraceae bacterium | reverse complement strand
GCTGTAAACTTACAATAAAACCAACAATAACAAGATAACTGGAAATTATATGTCAGGGGATAATTTTGCAGATTTTTAATAATAGTTCAGCCTTCCATAAAAATATGAGTTTTATAGTGCCATTTTGCACTTTTTTTGTGCAAAATGTGTACATAACCAGTGCTGAAAGCACTGCTATGTTACTATTAAGCCGTAAGGCTGAATAGTAACGATTTTTACGTATACAGTATAGTTTTTACTTATAATTGTACGAATACTAATACAAAATATACTGTATTAACTTTCCGTTTGTCTGAATAAACCCGCCAAACACCATAATTTCCAGTTAAATTCCCAGTTTTGCCAGCAGACAGCAGGTTTTCAGTGTCCAGCTAAACTTTATTCCATGACAGGTGCACTTCAGCACCGCCGGCATTTAATTTTCTGCGCCACAGAAGAAATGTAAATTTCTTTTGGGGCACAGGGAATTTATGTGCCGCTGCGTGGGCTGATGTAGCGGAAGCGTGCACTGGAATGGAATAATTTAGCCTGGACACGGAAACCCTGTGTCCGTTTTACAACCAACACAGGATAACTGGAAATTATCTTGCACACTTACCATTGCAGCATATAATATTTTGTATTATAATATAAACGCAGTTATTAATTATGTATTCTTAGCACTATATAAAAAGGAGCTACATAACATGAAGAAAATTGTTTTAACTGGGGGCGGCACTGCTGGCCATGTAACCCCAAATATTGCGCTAATACCTGCATTAAAAAAAGAAGGCTATGAGATACATTATATTGGCTCTTATGATGGTATTGAGAAAAAACTTATTGAAGAATTAAATATACCATACTATGGCATTTCAAGTGGTAAATTACGCAGATATATAGATATAAAAAACCTAAGTGACCCATTTAAAGTAGTAAAAGGGCTTGCCCAGGCAAGGCGTATTCTTGGAAAGATTAAACCTGATGTTGTATTTTCAAAAGGTGGTTTTGTGGCAGTCCCTGTTGTGCTTGCTGCTAAATCCAGAAAAATTCCATGTATTATACATGAATCTGATATGACCCCAGGACTTGCCAATAAAATATGCATCCCTTGTGCTGTAAGGGTCTGCACTAATTTTCCTGAAACATTAAAATATCTTCCACAGGAAAAAGCAGTACTGACTGGCTCCCCCATAAGAGAAGAACTTTTCCATGGCGACAAGGACAAAGGGCTTGCTTTCTGCGGGTTTGACAATACTAAACCTGTTATCCTTGTAATAGGCGGAAGCCTTGGTGCTGTTGCGGTAAATGATGCAATACGCAAGCTTCTTCCAAAGCTTCTAGGCAAATTCCATGTAATACATTTATGTGGTAAAGATAAGATTGATAATTCGCTTGACAATACAAAGGGCTATGCACAATTTGAATATATTAATGAAGAATTAAGCAGTCTTATGGCTGCCGCCGATATAATGGTTTCAAGAGCTGGTGCTAATGCAATATGTGAAATACTCGCACTCCGCAAACCAAATATTCTTATCCCCCTTTCCGCTGAAGCGAGCCGTGGCGACCAGATACTTAATGCTGCATCATTTGAAAAACAGGGTTATAGCATAGTTATACAAGAAAAAGATGTGACAAGCGGAAATTTATATGATGCAATACTTAAAGCATATGAAAATAAAGAAACATATATTAAAGCTATGAAACAAAGCAGGCTGAATAATTCTATTGAAAAAATCACAGGGCTAATAAATGAGGCCGCCAGCCGCAAACGTAAATAACACATGCTATAATATATAAAATCCAGCAGTACGCCTATCAATGTTTTAGTGTACTGCTGGAATATTATAAGTTACTATTATAGCCAGTATAGAAATGAGGTTAATATGGAACTGCCAAAGGACCCTGTAATACTTTTAAGTTATATAAATACACAGTTAAGGGATTTCTATCCATCCCTTTATGAACTATGTAAATCATTATGTGTAGAAGAAACACTGGTTACACACCAGCTTCTATCTATTGGATATGAATATAACAAAGACCTTAATAAATTTGTATAATATGATGTCGGGGTCAAAAGGTATTGTTTATTATAACGTTACTACACTTCCTGTTATATCCCTTGATACCCACATAGACATTCCTGGTCCGTGGTTTCCATATGGTCTTGTATGGAAACCAAAACGTTCATAAAAGCTTTCCCTGCCATATGCTGCCATAAGGCTTATCATTACTGTTTCCCCATCAAGTACATCTTTCCTTATATAATCAAGCACCCTGCTTATAAGTTCTGTTCCAATATGGTATCCCTGGTAATCAGGGTGTACAATTACATCAGTAATAAAATATGTATACCCGCCATCACTAACTATCCTTGCCATACCAGCAGGCTTTCCTCCACAAAGTGCAACACACAGGTAAAACGAGTTGTTAATTGCTATGGCTGCCCTTTTCTCTGTTACCTTTATCCAGCTAACCGCCTTCCTTAAAGCATTATAATCATCTACTGATATATTGTTTGTAAATACTATTTCACCTGGCGGTATGCCCTCCATATTTTTCCCTCCTATAATTTAAAAATCTCCACACTTTTCTGAAGCTCTTCTGATAAATTCTGCAAACTGCCCGCTGATGCAGCAAGTGTGCTAATTGTAGAATTAAGTTCCTGCACAGAATTCGCTGTTTCCTCAGCAGCAGAAGCATTTTCCTCTGAAACTGATGAAAGATTAGCAATAATCTGTACTACTCCCGCCTTTTCCTGGTCACAGGCATCTGTTTTAACTCTTATGTCTGCTGCTTCTTCGCGTGACTGGTCTATACCTGTATGCACATTAGCAAACTGCTGCCTTGTTTGCTCAAACTTCTCCTGCTGCCTGTTGACAATATTACGTACCTCTTCCATAACAGCAACTGTATTTTTAGAATCTTCAAGAAGTTCATTAATTGTTTCTGCTATGCTTCCTGCTGACTCATTTGACTGTTCTGCAAGTTTTTGTATCTGCGATGCAACAACAGCAAACCCTCTGCCCTGTTCGCCAGCCCTTGCTGCTTCAATTGATGCATTAAGTGATAAAAGATTTGTTTCCTCTGCAATAGAAGTAATAAGCTGTATTGCATCACTAATTCTTGCTGCTGACTCATTCGTAGCATTTACCATGCTTCCAATTTTTTCAATTGCATCCATTGTAGCATTATTAGACTCAGCCAGTCCATCAATAATAACTATTGCATCATCACCATTAACCTTCATTTCCCCTGAGATTTTGTCAAGGTTGTGGACAGAACCAACTATGCCACCAATCATTTCACCAATAGTATCAATCTTTTCTGAAGCATTTTCCACATCATCTGCTTGTGAAACAACACTTTTTGCAATGCCATCTACAGCCAGTTCCAGTTCATTAGCTGTTATACTCGTCTGTGATGCCATATTATTAAGCTCATTGCCTTCATTCTTTAAAACTCCAATAGAATTTTTAATGTTTGATACTACATCTGTAAGTTCCTGCTGCATCTTGTTTACACCACGCATCATATCACCAAGTTCATCACTTCTTTTAAGCCCTCTTTTATCAACAGGCTCATTAAGTATTCCCCTGGCAATCCTGGAAACAGCATCTTCAGCAGCTATAATTCCTCTTTTTATCCTTATTGTAATAAAAGATATTAGAAGTATAGATATTACTAATATTAAAATCCATGCAATAATAACAGACCTGGTTTTTGAAGCTACAAATGAATCAACACTGTCTGCAGGCTGTCCAACAAAATACATACCTGCTATGCTTCCATCAGAATTGTACATCGGCATATAACATGCATAGTAGTTTACATGGTTTACAACAATACCTGTCAGATGGACGCTTTCCCCATTCTCTGTAACTCTTCTATATACATCAGGGTCAGCGGTTGTCCCAAGAATTCTTTCTCCTGTTTCATCACTTGTAAGTGTTGTAGCATATCTTACATCTCCATAAAATAATGTAACTTCTTTATCATTACCATCTGTAAAACTGTCAATAAGTTTATCATTACCTGTAACATCCAGAGCACCTTTCACCAGCTTATTCCCAGATAATGAATAATCTCCTGCATCTATTGCTGTATATGCTGCATCAACACTTACTGCTATAGCTTCTAGTGAAGCAAAAACTTCCTCCTGCATCCCTTCCCTTATACCTCTGATTCCAACAAAAGTAAGGACAACCCCCATAACCAGTGTTGGAAGTACAGATATTCCTAGTATCTTTCCAGCCAGGGACAGCCTGAACCCTCTCCTCCTGACTTGTCCACTTCTACTATTTTTTCCCATCGCATTCATGAATTACCCTCCAATTATTAGAATATTGCATAAATCCAGCATAGGTGCATATATTTATTATATCATTGATGTGCTGTAAAATCTATTATTTTCGTATTTTTTTACGTTTATAGTGTTACTCCATGTTACTATTCACAGCCGGTTAAATTCGAGGATTTTTGGCATGTTTTATGACAAAAATACGAGTTTTACAGCGCCATTTTGCACAGTTTTTTGCAAAAT
>JAAWKM010000219.1 GCA_022797375.1 Lachnospiraceae bacterium | reverse complement strand
GAGAAGTTCGTTATGGAGAAGATTAAGATTTACAATTTTTTCGTCTTCATTAATTATATGTGTGTCTGTAGGATTTTTATTATTAACTCGGTTTCGGCTACAGAATTATATAGGATATAATCTAAATATAGGTCCGTTGTCATTGAAAGATATGGGAACAATATTTCTTGATGATATATATATGGCACATACTAGAAATGGATTTAGCTTGTTCTCCCCCATTTTGGCGGTGATGCCCGCTGCTACTGTATTTTGCGACGATTTTAACAGCGGATTTTTAAAATTTATCTTAGGAAGGACAAGCAAGAAACAATATATAAGAGAAACCATTCTTTGCTCCACAGTATCAGGGGGGTTAGCCGTTTTTCTGCCATGCTTACTGACAGATATTTTTATGCTGTTTAACGGTAAATTAAATACAAAGCAAAATGAAATGCAAGGGTATTCAACAGTTTTTGATGATACCGTTTATGCTGACATACAGTATGTGTGTGGGGGCCTTTTGCTTGCTGTGCTGCTACTGCTGCTGTCCTTTTTGTTTGGTGCACTCTGGTCTAATGTCGGTCTTTTGGTTTCAGCTATTGTCCCCAATAAGTACGCAGCACTGGTGATGCCTTTCGCAATATATTTTGCATTACATCTGCTTCTGTATAAAAGTGAATTCTTTTTGGTGTTTAGCCCGGCGAATATGCTGATGCCGTCAACAACATTTATACCATACAAAGCCTATCCGTTCGTTTATCAGATGATATTACTGGGAATAGTAAATCTATTATATAGCAGAATAATGGAAGGAAGGTTGGAAAATGTTTAAAATATGTAAACATCAGTTACAAATGGCATTTTCTTCCCCCAGAATTTATATTTCTTTATTTTGGGGAAGTGTAATGCAGATTGTCAGCGCTATGCCTCTTTTGGATTTTTCGGAGAAATTGCAGAAGCCATTGTGTATTTGGGAGGGATTTGTCTATTTTTGCTGTGATACATATATAATTGCCGCAGCTTTTCTTGGAATTATAATTTTAGTTTCGGATATTCCATTTTCCAGTGAGAATGAGACATATACACTTTTAAGAACATCACGAAAAAAGTGGGTAGCCGGAAAGAGTCTTTATCTTCTTTGTGTCTGCTGCATCTATTATTTCTGCATTTTGCTTGTGGGCTTGGTTTTTATAAATAAGAGTTCCTATATTGGAAATTTTTGGAGTGAGCCTCTTTTTTATCTTACAACACAACCAGATTTGGGTGATAATTCCATTTTTTTTCCATACAAACATGTATTATCACTATCCCCATTTAAGGCTGTGGCCAGCGGGCTTTTGTTAAATATTTGCTACGGATTCCTGATGAGTTTATTTCTGCTTTTATTTAATTTAAAATTACCTCGTTCATTAGGGTATTTTGCAACCATGATGATTCATGTGATAGGATATATCCTGACAGTGCTTTTTCTATCAATGAAAGCAGTTAAATTTTCTCTATTTGGAAACAGTTTGCTGATGTATCATGAAATAGGATCTTTTTATGAGGATCAGTTTCTTAAACTACACGAGTCGGTATTCCTTTTTGCTGTAACCACAGTAATAGTTGTGTTGCTTATTTTGAAAGTGGTGAAAAAATATGATTTTAAGATTACAGTGGGGACCAGACAATGAGAAAGAAAGCAATCATAAGAGTTCTGAATGTAAGAAATATTTTGATTTTTTTATTAGTATATATGTTACTTTTTCTTGTGTCGGAGAAAGGAGATTCTATAGTTGAAATATACGGAGGGTTTTCTGTCTCCCATTTGTCGGGATTGCATGTATTTCGGATTATGAAATGGGCGCTTTGCGTGCTGCCGCCAATCGCTGTCAGCGTCTTGTTTATGGAGGAAGAACTGGGAACTTGTGTGATTTATACTGTTATCAGGACAAAAAGCATTAGACAATGGTGGGGTATTCATTGGCTGGGGGTATTAACAGTAAACTTACTGTATGTTGTCTCAGTCACTGCCATATCTGCTTTACAGGGTATTAACAGAAAAATGTGCAGTAAAGACTTTATTTTGTTTTTTGTTATTTTTGGAATTCATATTTTGTCTGTTTCTGTATTGTCTGTCTTGATTTTGTTTGTATGTAAATCTTTGAAGATGTCTGTCTTGTTTTTTGGAATTGTAGAAATAGCATTGGTTGCAGCAGGTAGTATATCCCCTGGATTAAGTGCTTACTTGTATCCTTTTTGGGGAATGGTAAAGAATAAAAATTTTCTACTGCATACTTTCAGAGCGCATCTGATGATTACCATAAGCATATCAGCAGGGCTTGTAATGTTGTGCGTTTTGTATACATTAAGACGTTCAAATGGTGAAGGCATTGCAGCGTATGTAAAAAGCAGGTAAGGAGGGCTGTATGGATCAGATAATCACTGTTGAAGGAGTTACAAAAAGTTATAAAGGAGTCAAGGTACTAAATAATGTCTGTATTTCTTTTGAAAGGGGGAAAATACATGGCATTGTCGGAAGAAATGGTTCTGGGAAGACAATGCTGATAAAGGCAATCTGCGGACTTATAGAGCCGGATGAAGGGCATGTGACTGTTAACCAGGAAATCATAGGAAAGGATGTGGATTTTCCAAAAAATACAGGGGTAATAATTGAAGCGCCGGGTTTTCTTCCTTCTCTAAGCGCATATAACAATCTTGCGTATTTGGCATCTTTGAGAAATATTATCGGTAAAGAGGAAATATACAGGGCAATGACTTTGGTTGGCCTGGATCCAAAAGAGAAAAAGCATGTTGGGAAATATTCCCTTGGAATGAAACAGCGGTTAGGACTGGCGCAGGCAATTATGGAAAACCCCGAAATTCTTATATTGGATGAACCTATGAATGGTCTGGATAAAAAAGGGGTATCAGAGGTTAGGGAATTATTGTTAAAATTTAAGTCTGATAAAAAAACGATTCTGTTGGTTTCACATAATGCAGAAGATATTGGTATATTGTGCGATAATGTTTATGAAATGGATTTGGGAGAAATAACGCCCCTCCGTGAAACGTGAACTGCAATCTGAGATTTCCGTTTAGGAGGGAAAATTGTACTGCAATAGAATTGTGTTCAAAATCATTGATAACATAATTTACCGATTTTTACAAAAATATATATTAATTTTGACATGAAGCGGCACGGGGACCTTTTTTGTGATAGAGTCATTCGTAAAAGGAGGACAAAACAATGCAGAAAATTAGAAAGACCGTAAAGAAAGCCATTGCGAATATGGCAAAAAGATCTGCCAGCATGGAAGCAAATACAGCGTGTCCATGTGTAAACTTTCAACCGAAGGAACCGCAGGATGTAAAAAAGCTGCGTAAATTCTGATGCTGACGGATCGGATGGTAGATTCCCTTTCAAAAGAAGGAATCATTACGGATGAAGAAAGAGAAATCGTCCGTTTTGGATTAGAGAGTTTGGAGGGGAATCTGCTGTGTATTGTTTTGATACTGACTATCGGATTATGTTTTAAGCGAGTTGGAGAGGCTTTGCTTCTGTGGCCATTGCTTTTTTTTCTGAGAAAAAACGCAGGGGGATATCATGCGGCGACTAAAACCAGATGCTTGATTATGTCAGCAGCAATGTTGATTGCAGCGTTTGCTGCTTTTACCGTAGTTGAAAGCACGCTGCTGTTTTACGGAATATGTGTTATGTTAACTGGATGTGTTATATGGACGTTAGCGCCTGTAGATAATCCTTCGAAAGTACTTGATGCGTTGGAGCATAACGTGTATAAAAGGAGAACCAGAATTGTCTTTGGACTAGAAGGAGTTTTCTTTATTATATCGTTTTGTTGTCAGTGGGAGATGGCAGTGCGAAGCGTGTGTATGACACATTTTATTGTCGGTATATCTTTGCTTTTGGGAAAAATCAAGTTGACCATTTGTAACAAATATAATACTAAAACTTAAATATGATACTAGTACCCTGACCGTATTATATTCAGACAAACCTCCTTGCCTAAATTCTCATCGGACTGCGTTGTCGTAGGTCAACGATGCCACCGCATCGCCTCCCTCCTTCGCCTTGCCGATGAAAATTTATTCTGCGGAGTTTCGTCAGATATAATCCGGTCAGTACACTGGAAAATCCGATTGTTACGTTTTTGCCTCAAAGATTATACAGTTAAAAAGAATAATATATGTGGCAGTATTAGCTGAGAGCGGAAGGGATTAAATGCTGTAGTAATATTGGTTTTTTTCGCTACGAGAATATTTCAGGCGGCTGATAGAATAGAATTGCCGGAGGGGGGGGTGACAATATGAAAATGAAAATTTCTATTTTACTGGGAATGATTTCTGTCCTTTTGATTGGATGCAATATCACAAAAGACGATGCAGGAGATGCCTTAAATGAGAGTACGGAATCGTTAGAAACGGTGTCCGGGATACAAGACGTTGATGCAGGCGAAGGAGAGGAAAGCAGCCAGCCGGAGGTACAGGATCCGCAGGAGGAAAATTCTGCAGGCGGAGGAGAGGAAAGCAGCCAGCCGGAGGTACAGGATCCGCA
>JAAWKM010000027.1 GCA_022797375.1 Lachnospiraceae bacterium | reverse complement strand
TTTGGCATCGCCGGCGTTTGAATCCCGTACTTTGGGATTTTATGCGCCGCTGCGTATGCCAACGTAGTGCGAACGTGCCCTGGAATGGAATAATTTAGCATGGACACGGAAAACCTGCGTCCGTTTCCTGGCACAGAATAACTGGAAATTTTATAAAACAGACATGCAGTTGAAATTCCCACAGCTTGACAGATAACTATAAATTTTATATAATAGAATAAAATATGTTCACTATAGAACTGTTCAAAAGTGGAGAAAGCAGAATGTGAGGTGGTTGTATGGATGACCATTTGGAGCTGCTTTTAAATGGCCAGCTATATAAAAAGCTAAACGAGTTGGTTTACAAACCTGTTACTAATGATTACGGCCTTAGTATGTTTGATATTAAGCTGCTTTTGTTTTTAAGGGAACATGACAGGTATGATACAGCAAGGGATATTGTAGAAATACATTACCTTACAAAGTCATATGTATCTAAAGCAATTGAAACACTTATTGCTAAGGGATATTTAAAGAGAAAACCAGATGTACATGACAGAAGGTGCATTCATCTGGAACTACAGGAGAAAGCAATTCCTGTAATTGATTATGTCAAGATAAAACAGAAGGAACTTATTGGAATTATATTTAATGGCATGACAGATGAAGAGAAATGTATAATAAGGGGGATTGCAGAGAAAATTAGTAGTAACATTGCGGAGGTATTAGAAACATCCTCAAGATGAGCGTGATTATGTTAAGATACCTGGAAACAGTTTTGAAAGGAGACATTAGTATGCAGGAAGAGATTAAAGTTGATGATTTTGGAAGGCTTATGGAGGATTATACAGGTAAATATATACAGATGTGTATAGATAATAATTCCATTGATGCGAAGCTGTTTGATGAATATGGTGTAAAGCGTGGTCTCAGGGATAAGAACGGGAAGGGAGTTTTATCAGGAATAACTAATATTTCCCTTATTAAAGCAACCGATATGGTGGACGGACATGTTGTGCCATGTGAAGGACAGCTTTTCTACAGGGGCTATAATATATATGACCTGGTTAATGGCTTCCGCAAGGATGGCAGGTTTGGTTTTGAAGAAACAGCACATTTGCTTTTATTTGGTGACTTACCTGATAAAATGCAGCTTGATGAGTTCCAGAAAGTACTTGCTAAGAACAGAAGGCTTCCTACTAACTTTGTAAGGGACGTTATTATGAAAGCCCCAAGTAAGGATATTATGAATTCACTGACAAAAAGTGTGCTCACACTTTCTTCTTATGATGATGAAATATCTGATAATTCACTCGAAAACGTTATGAAGCAATGCATTATGCTTATCAGCGTATTCCCTATGCTTGCAGTTTACGGCTACCATGCATATAACCATTATGAATGTGATGAGAGTTTTTATATACACAGGCCATCAGATGAACTTTCAGCAGCAGAAAATATTTTAAGGATGTTAAGGCCTGATAAAAAGTATACAGATATTGAGGCAAAGGTGCTTGACCTTGCACTTGTACTTCATATGGAACATGGCGGCGGGAACAATTCTACATTTACTACAAGGGTAGTAACATCTGCTGGTTCTGATACTTATTCAGTAATAGCTGCTGCATTATCATCGTTAAAAGGTCCTAAGCATGGCGGTGCTAATATTAAAGTAGTGGAAATGATGCAGGATTTAAAAGAACATGTACCTGATACAAGTGACGAGGAACAGGTAAGGGCATACTTGCGTAAGCTGGTTAAACGTGAAGCATTTGACAGGCGCGGCCTTATATATGGAATGGGCCATGCTGTATACTCTATTTCAGACCCAAGGGCACTTGCATTTAAAAAGTTTGTTGAAATGCTTGCTAATGAAAAGCACCAGAAGAAGGAATTTGAACTTTATTCTATGGTGGAACGTATAGCGCCTGAAATAATTGGTGAAGAATGTGCAATATACAAAGGCGTAAGCGCAAATGTAGACTTTTACAGTGGCTTTGTCTACAATATGCTTGGAATTCCTATGGAACTTTTTACACCTATATTTGCAATGGCACGTATAGTCGGCTGGAGCGCACACCGTATAGAAGAACTTATAAATGTAGACAAAATAATAAGGCCAGCATACCAGAGTATTATGGTGCCAAAAGTTTATGAGTCATTAAAAGAGCGTTCAACTCCTAAGATTGATACAAATTATCTGAAAGAATTACAATTATCCATGAAAGAAGAAAGCTGTTAAAATTATCCTGTAGATTTTCAATATACCAGGGCATCAGGTTGTACATTGCAAAAGCAATTTCAAAATATGCCCTGGTATTTTTTAGTTTTAATTATTCACCTGCCATTAATGCCCTTGGTGTATTCTTCCTGATTTTAAAGGATAACAGGCATGCTGCCAGAAATGTAAATAATACTAATCCTGCCCCCGCTGTTATGTTAAATACCAGTGAGATTTTAAATGTACATTTTACTATCCCTATACCATTTAGGAATAATGCCACAACAGGGTTAATAAATATTGAACTGACAGCAATACCTGCTGCCGTTGATATTATTACTGCAGGCATAAAGCTGGCAGCTGTCTGTAACATAAGCTGTCTTGTGGTGTATCCAATAGCTTTCATAATTCCATAATCTTTCTGTTTGCTGTTAAGCATTGTCCTGACAAGAAGATACATTACAAATATAATTACTATTAAACTTAATACAAGAATACCTGCTATAATAATTTTCATAAGTGTAACATAAACTGTTCCCGTCCCTTGTACTACTGCAAATATATTTACAGAATTTATAACATCATCACCAAGTTCCCTTGATATATCTTTGTTAAATTTATCAATATCTGTACCATCTTCCAGGTTAATATAATAGTTTTCTTCCTGTAGCACACCCATGCGTTTGTAGCCATCACTTGACAAAAGGCAGTCCTTTCCAAGATTATTTGAAATCTGTGTAAATCCTGAAATAATATATACTGCTTCTTTTCCATCTGCTGTAAGTATAATTTCATCACCAGTCTTTAACCCTTTTTGTCTGGCATATTTAATGCCAAGTGCTATTTCATTATCATATTTTGGAAATCTTCCCTCTATACATACATCCTGGTTATTAACTTTTGAAAAATCATCTGAGATAGTTGCTGCTAAAACACTTCCTTTTTTATGTTGTACATTTACTGAATTGTAAAGATAGGCTTTCTGTACATTGCTGTCATCTTCCATTATCTGCATAAACTTTTCCCTGGAACCGGTTTTTATGTTAATTGAGGAGTCCGCTGTTTCACCAACAACCATATTAATAAATGGTTCCATATCAGTAATCATATTGGTTACCATCAGCCCTGAAAATACTATGATAAGTGAAAGCACAAGCATTGTGATGCATATTATAATATTCTGTTTAACTCCTGAAAAGGTTGTTTTAAGTGCAAGTGCCAGATGCAATGGTGCTTTTGTTGTTTCGAGTGGTACAGGGTTACGTTTAAAGTTATGTGTCTGTATACCCTGGCGTATTGCAACAACTGGCTCTATTTTCTTTATCCTGCGTGATGAAAACCATACAACAAACAATATTGTCCCTGAAATAATGGCAACAGCAAGAATAAACGGCAAAGGCAAAAACCTGGTTTTATAAGGAATACCTGTCTGCGAAACCATCATTGTATTTATAGCAGGAAAAAGTATATATGAAAATCCTGCACCAGAAACCGCAGTTATAAATGCAATTCCAAAAAATTGTACCATAAGAGAAGAAACTATCTGTCTGCTTACATAACCTTCTGCTTTTAACACACCGATATTTTTCATATTTTCCTGTATATAATTTGTCACATTGGAAGATATAACTACAAGCACAATAAGTGTTATAAAAAATGCCATTGCACTTATAACTTCTGAACATATCATCTGCGAAATATAGCGTGAAGATGATATAAGTGCATAAGAATTGCTTGCAACATATATCTGTGGATAAGTTTTAGAAAGTTTATCTTTTATATCTGCCTCAAAAGCTTCACTTCCAAGTTTATCTTTTATTCTTATTGGGACAAAATAAGATTTTTCTGCATAGCCGCTTTCTTCCAGTTCTTTATACTTGTCTTCTGTGAGAAGCATTGCACAAAACGCACAGTTATGTGAACCCGCCATCACACTATTTGTAAATCCACATATTGTATAATCTATTGTTCTGTTTCCAATCTCAAAACTTATAGTTTCCCCTGCCTTTATATCTTTGTCCGTAGAATAAATAACAGGAAGGTATACACCGCTTTTCTGGTTTCCTTCTTCTACAATCTCAATTCTTTCTACTTTATTTTTTATTGCTTCTTCTTTATTAAGGAATATAAATTCTGTACTTATATTGCCGCCATTATAATTAAATGAACCTGTTGCATCTACCGCTTCATTTACGCCAAATTGTGTTGTGCGGCTGTCTTTTTCCAGTGTTTCTGAAATAAACTGTTTAACTTCAGGGCTGCCGTTTTTTACTGAAAGAGTAACATGCCCTGAATTTAATTTATCATGGTAACGGTCAAAGTTACGCTTATAGTCCATAGACAGCATCAGCCATAAATCCAGCATTAGTGCTGCAAAAAATACAAGTACAACAGTTGCTATAGTCTGCCATTTTGCCTTGCGTATATTTGAATGTGCAATAAGAAAGTATTTGCCCATATTACCACCCCATTTCTTTAAGGAAAACAGATAATTTTCTATGACGTTCTTCATCACCATGTTTATATTTTCCAAGAAGGCATTCCCCTAAAATTATGCCATCTTTAAGATATAGAATACGGTCTCCGCGCCTGGCAGAACGTATATCATGCGTAACCATAACTACACTCTGCCCATGCCCGTTAAATTTAGTAAGGGTATCAAGTACATCAAGCCCTGTCTTTGAATTAAGTGCCCCTGTAGGTTCATCAGCAAAAAGTATTTCTGGTGAATTAATTAATGCACGGACAATACCAGCACGCTGTGCCTCACCCCCTGAAATCTGTGCAGGAAATTTTTTCTGTGTTTCTTCTGTTATACCAACAGACTGGAATAATTCTTTCGCACGCTTTATAACAGTTTTTTTATTTTTATTAACAAGAAATCCTGCTGAAAGTACATTGTCCATTATGCTCATGCTTTCAAGCAGGTAAATCTGTTGGAATACAAAGCCACAGTGCTTGCGCCTGAATATGGCAAGCTGGTCAGGTGCCAGGCCGGATATTACTTTATCTCCAAATGTAATTGTACCAAGCGAAGGTTTATCCATTCCTGAAAGCGCATACATAAGAGTAGATTTTCCTGCCCCGCTTGCACCCATTATTACTGTAAAACTTCCTTTATATAGCTCTAAATCAATGTTTCTCAGAACATGCTGCAAAGTTCCTCCACTGGAAAAGGACTTGCTTAATTTATCAGTTTTTAAAAGTATTTTCTCCATAGGAAAACCCCCTTTTTAGAATTTATTTTATTGCCTTCTGTAAATTCTATTCTACTTTTCCAGTCCTTAAATGTCTTTAGGCAATCCTTAAATAATCCTTAAATATTAGGATAATTGTTACTATTCACAGCTACGCTGTTCATAGTAACCAGCAGTGCTTCCAGCACTGGTTATGTACACATTTTGCTGGCAGGCAGACGCAGGGTTTCTGTGTCTGTCTGAATTTTGTTCCGGGCTGTTTGGCATCTTAAGTTTAACATAATTAGTTTTTAATAAAAAAGTAAAGAATTAATTTTCCATATATGGTATTCTTAATAAAATGATACAACAATGATGGGTATTGGGCCACCGGGTATGGCATGGAGGTTTAAAATGGAAAATACAAATATTTTAGTAGTTGATGATGACCATGATATAGCTGACCTTGTTTCAATACACCTGAAAGGGGAAGGCTATAACTGTTTTAAAGCGTATAACGGGAAGGAAGCAATAAATATTTTTAAAAGCGAGGATATAGACCTTGCAATTCTTGACATTATGATGCCTGGGATTGACGGGCGGCAGGTTTGTGCAAAGATAAGGGAAAGCAGTACAATACCTATTATAATGCTTAGTGCAAGGGACAGTGAGAACGACAAGATAGAGGGGCTTGTTAATGGTGCAGATGACTATGTGACAAAACCCTTTAATACAATGGAACTTGTAGCAAGGGTAAAATCACAGCTCCGGCGTTACCAGAATTTTGGTGGTGTGCAGGAAAAGTCTGCGGAAACTGTTGAGCTTGAAAACCTCTGGATGGACAGGAAGCTGCACCAGGTTAAGGCGTATGGAAGGGATGTTAAGCTTACTCCTATAGAATTTGACATATTATTCCTTATGGCGTCACATCCTAATAATGTATTCTCAACAGATGAAATTTTTGAAAGGGTATGGAAAGAAAAAAGCTTTGAGATGAGTAACACTGTAATGGTGCATATCAGAAGGCTTAGAGAGAAAATAGAACTTGAACCAAGGAATGCACAGATTATAAAAACTGTATGGGGAGTTGGCTATAAGATTGAAGCATAGTATTTACAGAAGCCTTAGAGGGGAGCTTGTTATTTACAGCATTATAAGCATGCTGCTTGCAGTGGCAACAGAATCTGCATTAGGACTGGCATTAGTAATGGTCGCACGTACTTTTGGCGTATCACACAGTGGTTATGGTAAGAACATGCTTATGAAAGACAGACGTAATTATATGCAGCCAGAGCTCTTGCCAGATTACCGTGGCATAAAGCACTGGAATAAAGATACCATTATGGTAATTATGTTTATAATACTTCTGATTGGTTTTCTTTTGTTTATATTTTATTTCCTTATACTTACAAGACGTATTACAAAGGATATGAGTTATATATCAAACTGTATTTCAGATATTGCGTCTGGCAGTATGGAAACAAGGATAACAGGTATAAACAGGGAAGACGAAATTGGGGAGATAGTTTTACAGGTAAACAGGATGCATGATGAAATAGAGAGGCTTATGAAATCAGAGCGTGAAGCGCTACAGGCAAATAAAGACATGATAACATGTGTTGCACATGATTTGCGGACGCCGCTTACTTCAATTATAGGTTATCTCCAGCTTGCCACAGATGTTAAAAAATATACAGTAGATGAAAGGCAGAAGTATGCCAATATTGCAATGCGTAAGGCTGACAGGATGCAGGGGCTTATTGAGGAACTTTTTAATTATACAAAGCTTATGAGTGGTGAGATAACAGTACACCGTAGTGATATAGATATAGTAAAACTGGTTGTACAGATGACAGAAGAGTTTTATCCGCTTTTTATGGAAAATAATCTTGAGTATACCCTTAAACAGAATGTAAGCAGCCTTATTATGAATGTTGATGGGGAACTTATAGCAAGGGCTGTTTCGAACCTTATTAGCAATGCTGTAAAATATGGCAGGGATGGCAAGGCTGTTTATATTGAAATTGAAAAATATGATAGTGAACTGCAGATACGCGTAATTAATTTTGGCCTTGTAATACCCGAAGAAAGCATAGAACATATTTTTGATAAATTTTACAGAGTAGAGAGTTCAAGGTCTGTACAGACAGGAGGAACAGGGCTTGGGCTTAATATAGCACAGGAAATAGCAATACTTCATGGAGGCAGGATAACAGTGCAGAGCAGTGTTAAAGGGACATGTTTTACAATTGCACTGCCTGTAGATAATTCTGGCAGCCCTGGCGTGAAAGGCACAGAAGAAAAAAGGGATGGGAAAGGTAAAGTTGATTAACAGAATGGAGGTCAGGGACTTATGAAAATAAACCCCGTATATGGAAAAGAAGTAAAGTTAAGGGTGCGTTCATTAAAATTTGCAATGACAATCCTTTTTTTTAACCTTGGGCTTGTAGCAATAGCTCTTCTTGGGTTTGAAATGATTTTTAATATAAATATTAATTACAGAATAGATTATTCAGGTGCAATTGTAGTGTATTTTGTAATTATCTGTATTGAGGCGGCAATGGTTGCTTTTTTAGTACCAGTATTTACAGCAGGAAGCATAGCAGGAGAACGGGAGAAACAGACTCTTGAAATATTACTTACTACTGTATTAAAACCAGGGCAGATAGTTATTGGAAAGCTTATGTCTTCTATAAGCATGGTAGTGCTGCTTGTTTTTTCAAGCCTTCCAATTATATCTATTATATTTACCATTGGCGGTATTAATATGGCGGACCTTTGCCAGTTTGTTATATTTATTATTGTGATGTCGCTTTTCATAGGAAGTATGGGAGTATGTGCTTCTGCAATGGTTAAAAAGGCAATTCCTGCTACTGTAATATCATTTGTAATGCTGGGATTTGTATGTGGTGTAACTGCTATTGCAATACTAGTAGCTAACGAAGGTGCAAATATTTATTACTATACTGTACAGAATTCAAGTGGTGATGTACCTGATGTAACATGGGTAATGTATTTCCTGCTTATTAATCCTGCATTTACAATGTTCCATATGGTAAGTGAACAGTTTATGGGTGAAAACGTACTTTCTTATATGGCTTCAGGGCTTAATGGCCGCCTGCTTCCTTTTGTACAGGATTACTGGTTTCTGTGCAGCATTGTATTGCAGCTTGTTTTTACAGCTATATTTTTAAAGCTAGCAGCATTGTTCCTTGACCCTTTGAGAAGAAAGGAAAAGGCAAGAAAAAACAGTAATAATACTAAGAAAAAGAAAAAAGCAGCGATGGCGCTGGTACTTCTTATCTTAGCTATAGCGCCAGCAAGTACAAATATGGCATCTGCATCTATAAAGACAAAAGAACTTGACAGTGAAGGAAAGATAAAAATTGGCAAAGAAGACATAAGTGCAGTAGTAAGGCTTGGGTATAAGGGCAAGGCAAAATATAACAGAAGTATAAGGGCAGATGCTGTTATAGACAACAAAGGAAGTGACTTTACAGGAAAATTCAGGGTAGAATATGACAGGACAGATGCAAATGGCTATGTAGCAATACAAAAAGAATTTGCCGTTGCAGCAGGAGAGAGCAAAAAGGTACAGTTTACGTTGCCGGCTATTGCAGAGGACAGGAATATAAGAGTTGCAATTTGTGACCAGGATGATGACATTGTATGTTATGAATATACAAAATTAAGCTATAAAGACAATATAGATACATTATACATTGGTACTCTTTCTGATAGCCAGGACAGCCTTAAATATATTTCAAGCGGGCTGGCAGCAGATAAAACTTCATTTGGTGCAAGTGATGAAGGGATTATATTTGAGCTTTCAGGTGATGACATTACAGAAGATGATAAAATGATTGATGTACTTGATGTTATTATAATAGATAATTTTGATACAGGAAAGTTTTCAAAAGGACAGATTAATGCTATTAAAAAATGGGTAAATAAAGGAGGGACTCTTTTTCTTGGAAGTGGTGCAGATGCTGGCAAAGTCCTGGATGCATTTTCAGGAACTCTCTTAAAGGGAACTATAGGCAGTGCAGAAAGTATAAATACGAATTTTGGTGTGACCAGGGCAGAACTTACAAGCCTTCTTGGTGAAAACCTTGCAAATAAAAGAGTGCCACTTGATATTACGCAGATTGATATAAAAGGTTCAAAGCCTGTTCTGACAGATGGGAGAAATAACCTCGTAAGTGTAAAAGAATATGGAAGCGGTAATATAATAACAGCAGAATTTTCCCTTGCTTTAAGTCCAGGCGCATCAAGGCTTTATGGGCCTGTTATTGTAGATGTAATCAGGAATAATATAAGTGAACAGCGTAAAGAAAGCCTGAGTCTTTCCAATGGCAATACATGGCAGTCATATATGGATGTTTATATGAATGAATCCGATTTATTAAATTTAAATAGCACAGATTCATTGCCAAACCTTAAGCTTTATGCAGTTATTTTGTTAATATATGTTTTCCTGGCAGGGCCACTGTCTTATATAGTACTTAAGAAGAAAGATAAAAGAAATTTGTTATGGTTTATAGTGCCAGTGCTTTCAGTAGTATTTTCAGTAACAATTTATTTAATTGGAACAAGTACACGTATCCAGAAACCATTTATAAATTATTCTTCAACAATTGAACTTTCAGAAAAGGGAAATACCAGGAATAATGTAAATACAACATTTTCAATTACAAATTCTTCAAGCAAGGCATATGAAACAGTGCTTCCAGAGAATACCAGTATAATACCGTCAACTCTTAATGGATATTATTCTTCTTTATATTATTCATCAGATGATGAAGCGGGTGAGTATGATTATGGTATTGAGTATGGTACTAACAATATAATATTGCGTATGAACAACTTGTCTGCATTTGAAAGTGTTCCATTTGAGATGGATAATAAAAGCAGCAATACAGGTACAGTTGAAGTGAATGTACAGAAGACAGATGACAAAATGTCAGGGTTTATAACTAATAAAATGTCTTGTGGGCTTGAAGACTGTATTTTTTATTGCAGGGGCACTATGTTTTATATAGAAAGTATTCCTTCTGGCAAATCTATTGATATATCAAAGCAGAAAAGTTTTAAAGAGGACAATTACTCATATAGTTTTGAATCGCAGTTAAGTGCTGCAATGGGAGGAAGTTATTATGATAATTCAATAGATGTTTCATTAAGAAGAAAAATAGGTATGGTACAGGTGTTTGTTTCTAATAATAAATTGTCTGATACGTGGTTTTATGGATTTGTACCAGGTGGTGAGGAAACATCTTTTACAGATAAATTTTCATATGATAAGTATGGTGAGACAGGCGTCTATAAACAGGTGCAGATACAGGAGACATTAAGTGGATATGATGTAATAGGCCTTCTTGAACAATATGCATACCAGTTTGATGAAAACAATACTAATGGATTTTATATATATGACAGTTCAACAAAAGAACTTGAAGTCACATATAAATTCCCAAAGAATTTTACTCTCAAAAGAATTATATATAATAAAGATATTACAGGCGGGGCTGAATTCAGGCTTTATCAGAACAATTATACAGAAACAGCATTTTTAGGAGTTGCGAAAGTTAAGGATAAAACAACTGGAAAATATGTTAAGCTTTTAGAGTCTGCGAAGAAGGCAGATAAAACTGGTATGGAAAAATACCTGAATGATGATGGAAGCCTTACAGTTTATTATGAAATTGACAGGTCAGGTTATTATGAAGTAGATTCATATATACTTCCAAGGGTTAAACTTGCAGGCACATATAAAAAGGCAGGTAAAAGGCGTTAGGAGGCAGCGGCATGGTAAAGATAGAAAATTTATATAAACATTATGGGAAGTTTGTTGCACTAAACCACCTGGATCTTTCTATTGAAAAAGGAGAGCTTTTTGGTTTTGTAGGCCCTAATGGTGCAGGCAAGACAACTACAATGCGTATAATTTCAGGGCTTTTAAGGGCAGATGGCGGTTCGGTCCATATTGCAGGTGTAGATGCACTTAAAGATAACCAGAATTTAAAAAGAAAGATAGGGTATATGCCAGACTTCTTTGGGGTATATGATAACCTTAAGGCAATAGAGTATATGGAGTTCTATGCATCAGTCTATGGAATTACAGGTGAGAAGGCAAAAAATATGTGTTTAGAACTTATGGACCTTGTAAATTTAAGTGATAAGGCAGATTTTTATGTAGATGGGCTTTCAAGAGGCATGAAACAGAGGCTCTGCCTTGCGAGAAGCCTTGTACACAACCCTGAACTGCTTATTCTTGATGAACCTGCATCAGGGCTTGACCCAAGGGCAAGGTTTGAAATGAAAGGGATACTTAAGAACCTGCATGACATGGGCAAAACTATTATTATAAGTTCACATATATTGTCAGAACTTGCAGAAATGTGTACTACCATAGGAATTATTGATAAAGGAAGTATGGTGTCAAAGGGCACTGTAGAAGAAATAATGCAGAAGCTTAATACTTCAAATCCATTAAAAATACATGTTATTAATAATATAGAGGCAGCAGTACGCATTATAAAAGAAAACCCAAAGGTAGAAAACCTTTCTATTGATGGCGCGGATATAACAATATCATTTAATGGCGGGGAGGATGAAGAGGCAGGGCTTCTTAAAATGCTGGTAAATAATGATGTGCAGGTTTCTTCATATATGAGGGAAACGGGTAATCTGGAAGAAGTGTTTATGATGGTGACAGCTAAAAAAGAAGTACTGGATTAAATTTGCAATTTTGGATTATGTTTTGGCAGGTGGTTTGTATGGACAGAAAGAATGTGGAACTTACAGAGCTGGATGTAAAGATTAAAGTTTTTTTAAAGGCCATTGCAAGACGCAGGATGTTGCAGAAATGGATTTTTTGTACTGCATGGTGCGGGCTTGTGGCTGTTATACTGGCACTTGTGTTAAATATTACAGCAATTTTTGTGCCTGTTTATAATGCTGCCACATATGGATGGGCAATTATACTGGCTGGTTTTGTTGTTTCTTTTATATATGTGGCTGTAAGGCGTACCAGCATGTATGAGGCGGCAAGGTATGCAGATAACGCGGGGCTTAAGGAAAGGCTTGTTACAAGTATTGGATGCCAGGGGTCTGATGATGGCTTTGCTGGAATGCTTAAAGAGGATACAATTAATGAGATAAGCTGTTTTGACAGGAAATTAAGGCTTCCGCTTATGTATCCATGGAAGAGATATATTAGTTCATGTATCCTTTTATGTCTGTTTATAGTATGTATATTCATACCCTCACAGGCGAAAAAGGATGCCAGGCTTCTCCATAAGCTTGCAATGCAGGCAGAAGAGGCTAAGGAAAATGTGGAAGAGGTGGAAAAACTTTTAGATGAGACAGCAGATAACGGACGTGCTAAAAAGGAAGTGGCAAAGGTCAAAAAGATTTTAGAAGATGCAAAGAAAGAACTTAATGATGCAAAAAATATTGATGACATAAAAAAAGCGGAAGAAAGACTTGGGAACAAACTTAAACAGGAACTTGCAGAAGCAAATGAGCAGGAAATTATAAAAGCAGTACAGCAGCTTGTGCCTGGTACTGGACTTGAAGGGCTGGCAGATTTTAATAAAAAACTGGCAGAACTTGCAGAGAAAATCGGGCTTAAAGCGGAGTTATCTAATGAGCTTAAAAGTGTTGCAGAAAGCCTGTCTGCTGAAGAGATGAAAGAGCTGCTGGAACAGCTTGAAAAGGCAGCAGGAGATGGGGAGATTACATCAGAGGAAGTGGCAGATGCACTTTCTGGAATTGAAAATAGTGATGCGCAGATAGCTTCTGCAACAATAACAGCCTCAAACCAGAGTGCAGAAGGGACACAAAGTTCTTCTGCAAGCCCGTCACCAGGCAGCTCCCAGGGTACATCCGGAAATGGTAATAGTTCTGGCAATGGAAGTGGAAGTGGCAATGGAAACGGTAATGGAAGTGGAAACGGTAACGGAAGTGGAAAAGGTAATGGAAGCGGAAAAGGTAACGGAAGCGGAAAAGGTAATGGAAACGGCGGCGGCTGGAATATGGGGGATGGGAAAGGTCTTGAGCGTAAGGAGCAGGAAGGCAAAGGCGAAATAGTAAACCTTACTGGCAAGAAAACAGGGAATGATGATAATCTCACTGGTAAAAAGAATGGTGATGCTAAAATAACAGAGAAGAGCGGACAGAATGGAGGAGCATCTGAAGGGATTAAAGCAGACCTTGACTCTGTAATAGGCGAGTACAGTAATGAGGCATATGCAAAGGTTGAAAGTAATAAAGTCCCATCTGCAATGAAAGATATTGTAAAAGAATATTTCAGTGGATTTGGGAATGATTAGGTTGATGGAGGGTTAAAATGTCTGGTAAAGAAAACATTAGTAAAATAATTGATAAGATGAATGCCTGTGAACAGGAAATTGCAAAAGCAATTATAGGCCAGGAGGAAGTTGTGCATGAAATTATGCTTGCAATACTTGCTGATGGCAATGTGCTTTTGGAGGGCGTACCAGGGCTTGGCAAGACACAGCTTGTCAAAACTATTTCAAAGGTTCTTGACCTTTCATTTTCAAGAATACAGTTTACACCTGACCTTATGCCTGCTGATGTAACAGGAACAAATCTTATTATAAAAGAAAATGGCAATAATGTATTCAGGTTTGAAGAGGGGCCTGTATTTGCAAATATTGTCCTTGCAGATGAGATAAACAGGGCTACCCCAAAGACACAGGCGGCAATGCTTGAGGCAATGCAGGAAAAAACTGTAACTGTTGGCAAGAATACTTACCCGCTGCCTTCGCCATATATGGTGCTTGCAACACAGAACCCTATTGAAAATGAAGGTACTTATCCATTGCCAGAGGCACAGCTTGACCGTTTTATTTTTAAAATTAATATGGAATTCCCAACCCTTAATGAACTTAAAAGAATTATGGATGTAACAGTCACAAATACAAAGCCTGTTTTAAATCCTGTATTAAATGGAAGTGATATTATAGAGATGAGGGAGCTTATAAGGGATATACCTGTTGCGGATGCAGTACAAGAGTATGCGCTTAAAATAGTATTGGGTACACATCCTGGACTTGAAGGTTCACCAGACAGTGTTAAAAAATATTTTATGGCAGGTGCAAGTCCAAGGGCAGCGCAGGCAATTTTCCTGACAGCCAAGGCAAGGGCATTATTAGATGGCAGGTATAATGTTTCATTTGATGATGTGGATGCAGTAGCGCTTCCAGCACTCAGGCACAGGGTAATGGCAGGATTTGAGGCTGTTTCAGAAGGAGTAAATGTTGATGATGTCTTAAAGGAACTGGTTAAAGGGTTAAGGCAGGTAATATAAATGGAAGAAAAAATTTTTGACAAGGATTTTTTTAACGGGCTTGGCAGGGTGAAACTTGTTACAAGGATTACAATGCAGGGTGGCAGAAGTGGAATGAGAAAGTCCGCTGCCAAAGGAAGCAGCGTTGAATTTGCTGATTTCAGGGAATATGTGCCTGGTGATGATATAAGAAGGATTGACTGGAACACATATGGCAGGATGGATAAACTCTTTGTAAAGCTTTTTATAGAGGAAAGAGAGGCATATTATTCTATAATTACTGATACAAGTGCTTCAATGGATTATGGTACTCCTTGCAAGGGGATTTGTGCAGCACGGCTTGCTGGTGCAGTAAGTTATATGGCACTGGGTAACCTTGACAGGGTGCGCCTTTCTGCAGTAAACGGGGACAGAATAATAAACAGCAATGATTTCACGGGCAGGCAGGGTTTTAATAAAGTAATGGCATGGTTAAGCAACATGGAATTTTCAGGAAAGACAGATTTATATAAGAATATAAAGGGTATACCATTTAACCAGAGAGGTGTCACTGTTATAATATCAGATTTATTCAGCCAGAATTCTACAGATGAAAATATAGAAAATATAGCGGATACAATACGTTATTTAAGATATATGAAACAGGAAGTTCTTGTGCTGCATGTACTTTCACCTGAAGAAATGGAGCCTGGGCTTGAAGGCACTATAGGGCTTGAGGATGTGGAAACAGGTGATATACTGCGCGTAACAGCAACAAGCCATTTATGCAGGCAGTATAAACGTGTGCTTGACAGGTTCATGTCAAGAGCAGAGGAGTGTGCAAAGCATTACCAGGCGCATTATATACCAGTATGCAGCAACGAAAATATAGATACATTTATTTATAAAGGCATAAGAAGCGGGCAGCTTGAAAACTTTTAACTGGCATACAGAAAGGCATGGTTTTTATGGGATTTGTAAGGTTATGGCCAGCGCTGCTGGCTGTTTTTATACCAGGTATTATATTATTATATCTTTTAAAACAGAAAGTGCTTAACCAGAAGATATCTGCATTAAATCTCTGGAAAGAGGCATATGAGAATATACAGGCCTCAACACCCTGGGAGAAGTTCCGTAACAATATACTTATGTACATGCAGATAGCCGCACTTATATTGCTGGTAACTGCCCTTATGTCACCATATATTACAGGGCATGGCAGTGAGTATTCCAATGTGCTTATTATAATAGATAACAGTGCAAGTATGTCAGGTATTTACACAGATGGGCAGACAAAGCTTGATGTGGCAAAAGAACAGGCAGCGGATTATGTCAGTAATAATGATGATGTGAGGTATACAGTTATGTCTGCTTCCAATACACCAGACCTTCTGATATCTGGTTCTTCAGACAAGGTGCGCATAACAGATGCTATAGACAATATAGAAGCTACTGATATTGCTGGTTCACTTGAGAATGCCACAAGCATGGCACAGTCACTTGCAGCTGCATGGAAAAACTATAAAGTAATTGCATTTACTGACAGCAGCGCCAATATGCAGAATATTAATTGTGAAGTAGTTGATTTAAGCGTGCAGGGGGAGAACGCGGCAATACAGAGCCTGAGCCATACTGTTTCAGAGGACGGGACAGTAAAAGTAATGGCAAGGATAGATAATTATGGGAGAAGCCGGTTTAGTACAGATGTAAACCTCTATATGGGAAAAGACCTTTATGATATACAAAATGTAACAACAGAACCAGGGGAAAGCAGTATAGTTTATTTTAAAGATATTGCAGCAGGAAGGTATAACAGTATACTTGCAGGCAGTACGCCATATCTTATGGCGGAGATTAATTCAAAAGATATGCTTGCAGGCGACAATACAGCCTATGATATACTTAATGGTGAAGGTGATGAGAAAATACTTCTTGTTTCAAGTAAAAATACTTTTCTGGAAAAGGGTCTTAAAGTTTCAGGCAACAGGGATATGGATAAGGTGCTTCCAAAAGATTTACAGGCAGCAGACACAGGGGAATACAGCCTGGTTGTTTATGATGGCATAATACCAGGCAGCATACCAGAAGAAGGAAATATAATATTTATTAACCCGCCTGTCTCTAAGATAAAAAACCTTGGAGATAAAAAGGTTAAAGAAAATGATAAATGGAAACAGGATATATTTATATATGCAGAGAAAAGTAAAAGCAGCATTGTAAGGACATTAAATAGCAATGTAACAACTTACCTGGATAGTTATTCATTTGGATGCCTTGATGTAACAGGATTTAAAACTCCACAATGGGCAAAAAGCTTTTTTGAAACAGATAATAAATTTACAACTGGCTACCTTGGAAACTATAATGGCAGGATGGTGGCAGTTACAGGCTTTGACCTCCATAATACAGATTTTCCGTTACAGACAGAATTTCCAATATTTATGTATAATCTGCTAAGGGAAACAATGTCTGCAAGAATAGCAGATAAAACTATATATAGTGCGGGAGAAGCTGTAAGCATACAAAAGAAAGGCAAGGCAGAAAAGGCGGTTATAATAAAACCTGGTGGCAGCAGGGAAACACACAGCCTGGACGGGGGTACAGCAGTTTTTACAGATACCTTAAAGGCAGGTTTATATAATATAAAAGAAGGTGGGGATAATGTGTATTTTACAGTATCATTTCCAGAAGATGAGTCAGATGTTTTAAAAGAAGCAGTAATTACATCAGACAATAAAACTATAACAAATACAACTAAAAAACTGGGCAGTGTACTTTCAAAGAAAATGATAGTATTTCCTGTACTTGTGTTACTTTTGGTTCTTTTAATGGCGGAGTGGATGGTTTACAGGAAACGTTTATAAAAATCCACTGATAATAGAAAGGCAAGGTTGTTTTTATGAGGATTGCTGTACAATATCCAGCTGTATTGTTACTAATACCTGTTATAATAGCAGTAATGCTTGTAACATCACGTAATTTAAGAACCGGGAACAAAGTGCGCAAATGTTTTATTACTGGTATAAGGATTGTTCTCCTTTCTTTAATTATATGTGCTATGGCAGATATATCAGTTAATGTAAGCTCTAAAAATACAGGAACTGTATTTTTGCTTGATGTTTCAGAGAGTTTTGCAGCTAATAAAGAAGAAGCTGTTAAAATGGTACAAGATGCACTTAAAAAACTGCCAAAAGATAACAGGGCGGCAGTTGTGGCATTTGGCGCAGATGCAAGAGTTGAACAGTTTATGACAGATGCCAGTATGTTTACAGGTGTAGAAACAATGCCAGTTGTTACTTCTACTAATATAGAAAAGGCAGTAAGGGCAGGCATGGCGCTTTTTGATGATGATGAGGCGAAGCGCATTGTGCTGGTAACAGATGGTAACCAGAATGAAGGCCAGCTTGAAAAAATGAGTGCTGTACTTATGGCGGAAAATGTAGAAGTTAATGTTTTAAAAAAGGATTTGAAGATAAGCAATGAAGCTTATATATCAGACCTGTCAGTACCAGAGAAAATACAGGCTGGTGACAAATTCAGGGTACGGGTGGAAGTAGAAAGTACTGTTAAAACAAATGCCCTGCTCCAGCTTTATACAGGTGGCAGGCTTAGCAAGCAGGAAAATGTTGTACTACAGGAGGGCAGTAATTCATTTATTTTCCAGGATACAAGGAAAAAAGAGGGATTTGCAGAATATAAGGCAGTAATAATTCCTGATAAAGATACAGTAAGCCTTAATAATGAATACCAGGCATTTACAGAAGCGGGTGGTGCAGAAAAAGTGCTGGTTATTGAAGGGGTAAGGAATGAAGCAAAAGAGTTTAAAAAGCTGCTTTCTTCTGCCAATATAGTTTATGAGGTGGTAAATCCTGGTTCAGCGCCTGCGAAGCTTGAAGCCATGAATAAATACAAGTGTATTATTATGGAAAATACAAGTGCAGACAATCTTCCAGAGGGTTTTAAAAATTCTCTTTCTTCATATGTAAAAGATTATGGAGGAGGATTTATTACTATTGGTGGCAAAAGGAGTTTTGCGCTTGGCGGATATAAAGATACCCCTATAGAAGACGTGCTTCCAGTAAATATGGATATTTCCCAGGATAAAAAAATACCAGAAATGGCAATGGTAATGGTAATTGATAAATCAGGAAGCATGACAATGGATGACAGTGGCAACAGCAAGCTCGAAATGGCAAAAGATGCTGCCGCGTCTGCAATAGATAACCTGCGTGACACTGACAGTGCAGGGGTGCTTTCCTTTGATGATATGTATGGGTGGAATGTCAAAATACAAAAAGCAAAAAATAAAGAAGATATAAAAAGCGGGATTTATGGCATAAAAGATGGTGGCGGGACAAATATTTATCCTGCTGTAAGGGAAGCTTTTGATAAAATTAAAGATACTAGCTGCCAGATAAAGCATATAATACTGCTTACTGACGGGCAGGACGGGTTTTATAGCAGATATTCGGAACTTATTGAAAAGCTTGAGAAGAATAATATAACACTCTCAACTGTATCAATAGGTACTGATGCTGATGACAGGTTTTTAGAGAGGCTTGCAGAGGCAAGTGGTGGAAGGTTTTACAATACAAAGGCAGGTACAGAACTTTCAAGGATATTTGCACAGGAAGTATATCTTGCACAGAAAGAGTATATAGTAAACAGGGTATTTACACCAGTAATAAAAACTACCAGCAGCATACTAAGTGAAGAAGCAAGGGAGGGGCTGCCGGCAATGGCTGGTTATATCGCTACAAGCATAAAACCAGAAGCACAGCAGATACTTTCTTCTGATAAAGATAATGACCCTGTACTTGCATGCTGGCAATACGGGCTTGGACGTACTGTTGCATTTACTTCTGATGTAACAAACCAGTGGACAGGTAATTATGCTTCCTGGAATGGTTATCCAGGCTTCTGGAAAAGCATAATTAACTGGGTTACGGATATTGCAGAAGAAGACGGCAGTACAATAAGCGTGTCACAGGAGGGAAGTAAAGGCAGGATTGTATATACTACGAAGGAATATTCTGGCAAGACAAATATAAAAGCAACCTGTACAGGGGAGGATGGCAAAAAAGAGGAAATAGAACTTAAAGCAGCTTCACCAGGTGTATTTGAAGGGGAAACAGAAGCAGTAGATACAGGCATTTATTCAATAAATGTAACAAATACAGAAGATGGCATTGTAAAAGATTCAAAAAATACAAGGCTTGCAATGCAGTATTCACAAGAATACAGGTTTGCAGACATAACAGACTGCCTGGACAGCTTTACCAGCCAGTCAGCGGGGAAATTTATAGATAACCTTGATGGCATATTTGACAGCAGGCCTGAAAGGGTGCAGGCAAATAAAAATATAACAGTCCCATTGCTAGTTGCTGCTGTAATATTTCTTCTAATAGATATAACATACAGAAGGCTTGATTTAAGACTTGGGGCAAAGCTTGCCACAGCATTACATGGCAGAATGGCAGCAATATCCCAGGCAGCAGGGAAAAAAGCAGCAAAAGCCGCCAGGATGGCAGGGAGTGCAATGGAAGCGGGCAGCAAAGAACAGCTGGCAGAAAATAATAATATGGGATCCAAGGAAGAAAATACAGATAATACAACAGCAGGCAGTATGGCACAGAAACAAAAAGAGGACACAAAAACAGGCAGGAAGAAAAACACCAGGCATACAAAGAAAGAAGATGCACAGGATATGCTTGATATAGGAAGCCTGCTTGCAAAACAGAAAGAACGTGAGAGATAAAAATATATAAAACAGGGGCATAAGCAGTAATATAGAAATCTGCAATGCCTCTGTTTTGTTTATGTTACTATCCAGTCCTGGCACTGGTTTTCATCAAAACTTGTATATTTTCTTGTGCTTTGATATAATAGAAAAGTATTGTTTGAATAAGTATTAATATGTTAATAATTTCAGGAGGATAAAAATGTACGATATTTTAAACAGGTTTTTAGAACCAAACCAAATAGCGGTTGCTGGTATACTTGTAGCATTTGTGCTTACATTTGCCGGCCTTGCGTTTCCTTTCCGTTTTCTGCCAGTTGACCACGGCAGGGAGTTTGCTGTAAATGGTGCTCTTTCAAAAGGAAAGACAAGAGGAGCGGGCTTTATATTTGTAATAGTATTTATAATATGTTCGCTGCTATTTATGCCTGTTAACAGGGAATACATAATATATTGTATATTATTGCTGGCAGTAATGCTTAGCGGATATCTTGATGATGCTTCCAGGACACCATGGAATGAGTATAAGAAAGGTCTTATAGACCTTGTTATATCTGTAGTTGCAATGTGGACATTTACAAATTATAACAAGGAATTGCTGGCAGTACATATTGGGAAGTTTGTTTTAGACATACCTGTGCCCGTTTATTTTATACTTGGCATTATACTTATATGGGTATCTATAAATGTTACAAACTGCAATGATGGCGTTGACGGGCTTTGTGCAAGCCTATGCTGTGTGGTAATATCTTCTTTTACAATAATATATTCAAATGAACTTGGAAATTATGTAATTACAGGTTTTATATTTGTTTCAGTGCTGCTTGCATACCTGTATTTTAATTCAGCACCAAGCAGTATGCTTATGGGTGATGCAGGTTCACGTGCACTTGGTTTTTATATAGCCCTGCTTGCAATGAAAACAGGCCATCCGGTTAGTTATATACTTCTTGCACTGGTGTTAATAGTGGACGGGGGAATTGGTCTTATAAAGGTAGCATTAAAGAGGTTTTTAAAAATATCCATACTTGTTAATACAAGGACTCCTCTTCACGACCATGCAAGAAAGAATAAGGGCTGGTCTGATACACAGGTAGTATTCAGGTTTGTTATATTCCAGATAATATGTGCTTTAATTGCATATATTATATCAATATAATTATGTTATGGATTGCTGGGCATAACATTGATTTCCCTGGCTTTATATAGTAAAATAGCAGTATGGTATTTTTAGTAAAAACTATCCGGGAGGGGTGAGGTTAATGGCAGGAATAAGAACAGTCCTTATAATTGACAGCAATAAAGAAGACAGGACGAAAGTGGCTGTTTTCTTAGAAGAGTATTATAATGTCATGGAGTCTGCAAGCATTGTGGAAGCATATAGTATACTGGATTCCAATGCTGGAAGGGTGGCTGCTGTTATTCTGGATATAACGCCAGACATGCAGTATGGGGAAGAACTGTTACGTTTTATGAAAAGGAACGAGTATCTTTCAAGGATACCTGTTATAATGACTGCTATTACAGAAAGTGAAGAAACAGAGATTAGTGCGCTTTCCACTGGTGCAAGCGATTTTTTGTATAAGCCATACAGCCCGGTAATAGTAAAGAAGCGTCTTGACAATATTATAAACCTTAGTGAAAATGCTTCAATGGCAAGTGATTTACAGAAAGACCACCTTACAGGCGTTTATTCAGAAGAAGTTTTCTGCCAGAAAGTTGCAAGGATTTTAGAAGAAAACCCATCAGCTGAATATGCAATTATATATTCTGACATAGAGAATTTTGGTCTTATTAAAGATTTATTTGGTGAAAACGCAGGCAATAACATTCTTGTATATATGGCAAGGGTTTTTAAGCATTTTATTAGTAAAGATGAGTTATGTGGAAGGCTTGAGGCAGACCATTTTGTTCTTTTCTTAAAATACAATAAAGAAATGCTTAATGAAAACCTTGAGTCAGTTGTCAAGATTATTAATGATTTTCCGGTAAGCATGAATATAATGCTAAGATTTGGTGTATATAAGATAGAGGACAGGGCTATGCCAGTGCCAGCTATGTTTGGACGTGCAGTACTTACAGTTGACACAATAAAAGGCAAATATGGGCAATATGTTGCATACTATGATAAGAAAATCTGGGAAAAACAAGTACATGAACAGGAGATAGTAGGCTGCATGGAAGATGCGCTGGAAGAAAAGCAGTTCATGGTGTATTTCCAGCCTAAATATGACCTTGGGTCTGAAAGAGTTGCAGGTGCAGAGGCACTTGTGCGCTGGCAGCATCCAGTTAAAGGCTTTATGAACCCTGCTGAATTTATTCCACTTTTTGAGAAGAATGGTTTTATAACAGAACTTGATAAATATGTATGGGATACGGCATGTGGGTATGTAGAGAGCTGGATTAAAAACGGTTATCCAGTTGTGCCAATATCTGTAAATGTATCAAGGACGGATATATATAATCCTGATTTTATAGAAATAATATTAGGCATTATACACAAGCATAACCTGGAGCCAGAACATATACACCTGGAAATTACAGAAACAGCTTATACTGATAATCCAGAGCAGATTATCGAGGTAGTCAGGCAGCTTAAGCTTATTGGTTTTGTAATAGAAATGGATGATTTTGGCTCAGGGTATTCTTCATTAAACATGCTTAATGAACTGCCTATTGATATACTAAAGCTTGATATGGGTTTTGTACAAGGCGATATGGGGACGAACAGCAATAATATTTTAAGCTTTATAATAGGGCTTGCCAAGTGGATGGACTATGCAGTTGTTGCAGAAGGCATAGAGACCGAAGAGCAGATACAGATGCTTAGGAATATGGACTGCAATTTTGTACAGGGCTATTACTATGCAAAGCCCATGCCACCAGAGGAATTTGAGGCTTATATGTTAAGGCATAATGTACTGGATAAGATTGATGAAATATCTTCTGATGGCTTATATGGGCTTAAATTTAAAAAATCCCAGGGGGTTATGCTTATAGTTGATGACCTGGCACTTAACCGTAAAATATTAAGCACATCATTTGCTTCATATTTCCAGATTGTAGAAAAGGAAAATGGGGCTGAAGCCCTGGAATATATAAAAGAAAATTATAATAATATAGATGTAATAATGCTTGATTTAGTAATGCCTGTAATGGATGGTTTTACCCTTATGAGACACCTTGGAGTGGATGAAAGATATAAAAAGATACCAGTAATTGTCACTTCACAGGGAGGCGAAAAGAGTGTTGAAAAGTCATTTGCCCTCGGTGCTACAGATTTTGTTGAAAAACCATATAATCTTAGAATAATACTGCACAGAGTACAGAATGTGGTTATGGCTTCCAGGAAATAAATTCATATTGAATTTTTAAAAATTGATGTTATAATATTAATAAACCAGGAGAAAAAGCCAGAAACAGTTTATCATTAAAATTTTTAAATACAACTGTAAAAGCGGGAGGCAGGATTATGAATAAAAAAGTTATTGCAATAGGGTTAGCATTAAGCATTGGAGGAATTTCTGCTGTTAATGCCCAGGCAAAGAAGATTACAAGCAGCAGCCAGGCAGAGAAAATGGCATCTGAATATGTTAAAGGCGCTACAGTTTTATTTGTAGAAGAAGATGAGGATGATGGTGTATGGACATATGAAGTTGATATGAAAAAAGGCAGCAAAAAATATGAACTTGTATACCAGGCATCTAACGGAAAGCTTATTGAATATAAGTGGGAGAAGACAGGACACAAAAAAGGCAATAAGAAAGTTTCTGAAAAAGCTATACGCAGCCAGGCAGGGAAAAAAGTTAAAAATGCAAAAATTATAGAAGTAGATTATGATATGGAAGATGCGGAATATGAAGTTGAATTAATTGGCAAGAGTAAAAAGTACGAACTTGGCTACAGTGAAGATGGCACATTAATTTCTTACCAGTGGGAGAAATTCTAAAGAAGTTATACACAGATGATTTTTATATATGGAATTCTTAAACAGACATAGAAACAGGTATAATCCTGGTTCTATGTCTGTTTTATGTGGATATGCCGGCGGGGTTAAAGTGCACCTGTCATGGAATAAAATTAATCCCTGGCATATGGAACCTGCTGTCTTCTAACAAAGTGAATGATATAACTGGAAACTGTAAATTTTATGAAACGGACGTGGTTATTATCGTTGTGCTGCTTTACTTTTGAAGTTTGTATGTTATAATTAAAAAGTAAAAAACGTACATTATAAACCGCCTGTAAGGCGGTAAGGGGGATTATTATGAGCCAGATAAGGGATATAAAACTTTCACCTTCAGGCGGGCACAAAATTGAATGGGTGCGCAGGAATTGCCCGCTTCTGCGCAGTTTAGAAGAAGAGTTTTCACGGACAAAGCCATTTGCAGGCAAAAAGATAGCGCTTTCAATACATTTAGAAGCTAAGACAGCATATCTTTGTAAGGTACTTGCAGCAGGTGGAGCTGAAATGTATATTACTGGGAGCAACCCGCTTTCAACACAAGATGATGTAGCTGCTGCCCTTGTTGATGCTGGATTAAATGTATATGCATGGCATGGGGCAACAGAAGAAGAATACAATGGGCATATATCAGAAGCGCTTTCACACCAGGCAAATATAATTATTGATGATGGTGGTGACCTGGTGCATATGCTGCATACATCTAAAAGGGACCAGCTTCCATATGTTATTGGCGGATGTGAAGAAACGACTACAGGGATAATAAGGCTTCAGGCTATGGCAGCAGCAGGGCAGCTTGAATTTCCGATGGTACTTGTTAATAATGCAGACTGTAAGCACCTTTTTGATAACAGGTATGGTACAGGCCAGTCTGTATGGGATGGTATTAACAGGACTACTAACCTTATTGTTGCAGGAAAAATAGTAGTAGTTGCGGGTTATGGATGGTGTGGAAAAGGCGTTTCAATGAGGGCAAAGGCTCTCGGGGCACGTGTTATTGTTACAGAAATTGACCCAGTTAAAGCTATAGAAGCTGTAATGGACGGCTTTGAGGTAATGCCTATGAAAGAGGCAGCAAAACAAGGGGATTTCTTTGTAACAGTTACAGGATGTGCAGGTGTAATTGATGAAGAAGATTTTATGGGCATGAAAGAAGGTGCAATTCTTTGCAATGCAGGCCATTTTGATGTTGAAATTGATATGAAGCGTCTTCGTGAAATTGCTGTGGATAGTGAAGAAATCCGCAATAATATTATGGGGTATAAACTTCCAAATGGTGTTACAATATATGTACTTGCAGAAGGGCGTCTTGTAAACCTGGCAGCAGGTGACGGGCATCCGGCAGAGATTATGGATATGAGTTTTGCAATACAGGCACTTAGTGCAAAATATCTTGCAGAGCATGAAAAAGAACTTAAGGAAAAAATAATAGATGTGCCAAAAGAAGTTGATATGGAAGTTGCACGCCGCAAGCTTGGTTTTCTTGGTAAAGAGATAGATGTGCTGACGCCATTCCAGGAAGAATACCTTAACAGTTCATCGCTTTAAAGCAGCAGCATATCTGCAGGTATGGAAGAGGAGGGGATTATGGAACTTGATAAGACTACATTATTGTCAGTTATTGTATGGGTGGCAGGGCTTATGTCAGAAATAATATTCCATGATGCCTTGTCAGGAAGCATACCTGGTATTGTGCTTGGCATGGTAATTGCAGTTATAGTGATTATAGCAACATATTTTATAATAGATGGAATTATAACAGATATAAATAATAATAAGGAAAAAGAATGGAATAAAAAGACTGGTTATTATGAGAAGAAATTCCAGGCATTAAGCAATAAACTTGATGAACAGATAAGGCTTGAAAAATCTGTTTATGATAAATTGGATGATATTCTTGTAATAAGCAGAGGACATATGGAGAGGGCAGCAGAATCAATGTTTGCCAGCCAGGATGACAACTTCAGTAAGGCAGTGGAATCCATAACCCTTGAAGAAGCTGTGGAAGCCATTAATGCCAAGACACTTGATTCAGCGAAAATTATTGCTAAATACCAGATGAAAAACACTAAAGAACTTAAAGAGTCTATTAGTTTGATATTAGACGGGCTTAAGGGTGAGACAGGCAGTAAATAAATATATAATTAAAATGGGCAGTAAATTTTGTACTGCCCATTTTGGTTAAATATTATTTTTGTAAAGTTATTTCTTTTCCATTTTAATGACTTTCTGGAAACGTTCTATTTCTTCTGCAACTACACCACTTAAAGCAAGCATGCATATAAGGTTTGGTATTGCCATAAGTGCATTGGCAATATCTGAAAACTTCCATGCTATTTCAAGAGTTGTTGTAGCACCTGCATATGCAATTAAAGAGAAGAAAATACGGTAAAGTATATTAAATCTGTGTGTACCCAGAATATATTCAAATGCTTTTTCACCATGATATTCCCATCCAAGTATTGTAGAAAATGCAAACAGGGTAATGCCTATACATACAAGCCATCCGCCAGCACTGCCAAGTACAGTTTTAAATGCTTTTATAGTAAGTGCTGAACCCTCTGTAAGTTCTTTATATTCATAAGAAAAATCATCACTAAATATGTATTCGTTACCAGTTGTGTCAGTCCATGTGCCAGTTATTATACCAGCAGAATTATCTGTACTCTTTGAAAGGGAAATTTCTTTGCCATCTTCCAGGTTTTTAAGGTCTAGTATTGTTATATTATCTTCTGAAGTTAATTCTGCGGAGTATAATGTTGTCTTAGTTATATCTTCTTCTTTTGAAGTAATTGAAATTGAGGATTTGCCTGTTGCAGCTTCTTCTGTATAGGCATAATTCCCTGTTGCGGCTGTGTCGGTAGTACCAAGTACACCTGAACTTGCAATGCAGAGTCCTGTAATTGTACACACAACTATGGTATCCCAGAATGTGCCGGTCATATTAATATATCCCTGGCGCACTGGGTCATTAGTAGATGCGGCAGCAGCAGTGATAGCAGCAGAGCCCATTCCTGCCTCATTGGAAAATACACCACGTGCGACACCAAAACGCAAAGCCTGCATCATTGATGCAACAATTCCGCCACAAAGCCCGCCACCAACAGCCTTTATAGAGAATGCCATTTTAAAAATCATAGCAACGCCAGAAGGCACATTGCTTATATTACCTATTATAACAACCGTTCCTGCTATTATGTAGAATACAGCCATAAGTGGTACGACTACTTGTGAAATTTTTGATATAGATTTGATACCACCAATAATTATAAGAAGTGCAAGTATGGTGATTATAACACCAGTAATTGTATATGGTATATCAAATGTAGATTTTAATGCAGTTGAAATGGAATTTGCCTGTGTAAGGTTTCCTATTCCAAAAGATGCTAAAACAGCAAACAATGCAAACAGCCATCCAAGTACAGAGCCAAGTTTTTTATTTCTAAATGCTTTTTTCATTGTGTACATAGGACCGCCAGACATCTCACCTTTTTCGTTCACTTCACGGTATTTAATGGCAAGCATACATTCACTGAACTTTGATGTAATACCAAATGCGGCAGAAATCCACATCCAGACAAGAGCACCAGGACCTCCGGATACCATTGCAGTGGCAACACCGACTATATTTCCAGTACCAATAGTTGCTGCCAGGGCTGTTGTAAGTGCTGAGAACGGGGATACATCGCCGTCACCTTTTTTCTGGCGGGCTTCTTTGCTAAGAACACTTTTAATTGCATAAGGAAGGTTGCGCCAGCATAATGCTTTTGTGCGTATTGTCAGGAATATGCCTGTACCAACTAAAAGAACAAGCATAACAGGACCCCATACAAAGTCATCAACAGCATTAAGGACATTTGTAAGGCTTTCAATAAAATTATCCATAGATTACCTCTTTTCTGCGCTGGACAAGTGCGCATTATTCATTTTACATTATATTAAACTTTATTTTGTATTTTACATCAGCACAATGTGAAATACAAGTAAATTGTGGCAAAGCAATGGGTGTTTTTAGGATATTTATGCCAAGGAGGTTTTATAGTGGGACGCTTCATAAAATTTCCAGTTATTTTGCATTTGTGTAAAAACGGACGCAGGTTTTCTATGTCCAGGCTGGTATTATTCCACTCCAGAGCACGCTTCCGCTACATCAGCCCACGCAGCGGCGCATAAAATCTGAAAGAACCAGATTCAAACGCCGGCGGGGCTGAAGTGCTTCTGTCATGGAAAATACCAGCCTGGACATGTGAAACCTGCTGTCTTCTGGCAAAGTGAATAATATAACTGGAAACTGTTAATTTTATTATCCGGGGTTTATTGTAAATTTGCAGTGATATGTTCTACACACCATATAACAGCATTTTTCATTACTATTTGTGCCGTGCAAAGCACGGCATGGGGGTTTTTATGAAACGGACGTGGAAAATTCCGAAAACTTATTGACAATAATGGTTTTTTTTCATATAATACATTATCATAAATATAGTTAACAATGTTAACTATATTCGTGCAAATATTAAAACATTATATTGTTTTATTAGGAGGGATATGTTATTAGAGATGAAGATTCTGGCTGGATTGACATGATGGAAAAAATGCAGGAAATCCGGCTCTTTACAAGTCTTAATACCAGAGGAAAGAGGGAAGGCGCTACATCACCACAAGAAACAGATTTACTTTCACGCATTATAATGTCAGATGTGCCACTTACCCCTCTTGATATGGCATCGCTTACAGGGCTTAGTAAACCAGCAGTAAGCCGTTTAATTGAAAGCCTGGAGAAGAAAGGGTTTCTATTCAGGCAATTTAGCCAAAAGGATAAGCGGAGCTATACACTTCATATTACAGAAAAAGGAAATAAAGAAATAGAACAGGTATACCGCCACTACCTTGAACCTGTTTATAAATTAAGGAAAACTATTGGTGAAGAACGTTTTAAGTCTTTAATGGCACAGATTAAAGAAGCAAATTATATGTTACAAAATAAGGGGGCAGAAAAATGACATTTTACCAGGAACTCCAATTAGACCAAGCTGGGTCTAAAGCTTATATTGCCAGCTTTAAAAATACAAAAGATAAAATAAAACACATAGGTGTTTATTTGTTTAAAATTGTGTTAAATATAGCATTTTGTACAGCCTTTATTGCAGTGTTTTCTATGTTGTTTGGCACAGGCAACAGTATTGCAGGGCTTGCGGTGCTTCTTAGTGTCATGGTATTCCGTTGTGCTGACCTTGGAATACGTACATCACATGCTGTATGCAGTATTTTAGCAGTGTTTGGCATTTTGGCAGCAGGTCCCAGACTGTCCAATATGCTTCCTCCAGGATGGGCATTTCTGGTTAATGCTGTATTTATTATGTTTATAATGCTGCTTGGCTGCCATAATGTAGTTATGTATAACCATTCTACCCTTGTGCTTGCGTATCTATTGCTGCAAGGATATGATGTTAGTGGCACGGTGTATAGTAAAAGGCTTGCAGGGCTTTTTGCCGGTGCGGTTATTACAGCAGTTGTTTATTACCATAACCATAGAAAGAAGAATTATAAACGTACATTTAAAAGCTTTTTCCAGGAATTTGATTTATCTTCTGCGCGCACAAAATGGCAGCTCCGCCTTGCACTGGTTATTTCAAGTGCAATGTATATTGCATCCATACTGGATATTCCAAAACCTATGTGGATAGGTATTGCGGCAATGTCTGTATGTGTGCCTTTTAGGAATGATATTAGCTACCGTGTAAAATACCGTGCTCCTGGAAATATTCTGGGAAGTCTTGTTTTTCTTTGTGCTTATCTGGCTCTGCCAGAGGGTTCTGTTGCTTATATGGGAATACTTGGCGGAATTGGTACAGGTTTGTCTGCAAGCTATGGGTGGCAGGCAGTTTTTAATGCCTTTAGTTCACTTGCAACAGCTGTGCCTGTATTTGGGCTTCAATATGCAATTATACTAAGGATTTTATGCAATGTATCTGGCTCAGTATATACATGGATTTTTGACAGGATATTTGAACCAGTTATTTCATGTCTGGGTAATATAGTAAATTTCCTGGAACAGTTCAGCCTTCCATAAAAATGCGAAAATTTTTGACATGCTTTTCGTCAAAAATATGAGTTTTACAGTGCCATTTTGCACATTTTTTGTGCAAAATGTGTACATAACCAGTGCTGAAAGCACTGATATGTTACTATTAAGCCGTAAGGCTGAATAGTAACAATTTCTTGGAAAGCAAGTTCCAGAATAATATAAATGTAATGGAATAATAACTGCCAGCAGGTTTTAACTGCTGGCAGTTATTATATATAGCATAAACCCGTACACATGTAAAGCAGTGCTTTTCAATGCATGTAGGGTTTTCTGTTATTTCCATAGCTGGCGTGGTACTCCCTTTTATTCTGTGACCATTCCTGCCAGCGGGCATAGCCGCCGTTCAGGCTGATTACCGGATATCCAAGCCTTGCAAGGTCTCTTGAGGCAAGAAGGCTTATGTTGCCTCTTTCACAATATAGTATAATCCAGTCTGGTTTCATGTTATAGGACATTAGCATATTGCCAATATTTTTATCAAGTTTTTCCCAGTCAGCCCAGACTGCTCCTGGTATATGTTTCTGTTTATAATCTGCTTTATCACGTAAATCTATTAATATAGTATTGTAGTTGTTAATATAATTTTTTAAATCTCCAGGTGAAATAATTTTCAGGGTCATAGGCATTCTCCTGGCAAAAATTATTAATATATTTTATGCAGGAATATAAAAAACGACAGTGGCAGTACACAAGGTACTGCCACTCTAATAAAATTATTAATAGAATTTTAATAATTTATTATAAAAGATTGTACAATAATAAATTAAAATTTATTTGCTCTGGTTTGAAGAGTTTGAGCTGCTGTTAGAGCTTTTGTTGCTGCTTGTGTTATTAGCATTTTTGCCACAGTTATTAGCATTGCTTGATTTATTAGACCCTGAGTTGCTGCTGGATGTGTTAGAGTAATTTGAACTTGTGTTCTGGCTGTTGTTGCTAGAGTTGTTTGTGTTGTTTGAGTAATTTGAATTCTTAGACATAATAACCTCTTTTCTGTGCTTTGCACAAATAATATTTTGTGGGTATGCCACAATGTTGTCGTGTAACATCTATATTATTTGCATGATAGATGAATTTATTCTTCTAAAATTAAAAAATGTTTTATAGATATACAGCATGTATATATTGTGTGCACATCCGTTTCATAAAAATCCCCATGCCGTGCTTTGCATGGCACAAATAATAATGAAAAATGCTGTTTTTGCATTTTTCTTGTGTGAAATTGTAATGATTGTTAGACAGCGTTTTTTGCTGTCTTAGAATCATTTTTCACACTAATCTC
>JAAWKM010000218.1 GCA_022797375.1 Lachnospiraceae bacterium | reverse complement strand
AAACTCACTATATACTTTGATTGCAGGAAGGCTTATTCCATTTTCCTCAAAGTAATCTTTTAAATGCTCCATTGTCACATTATAATCTATAATATTGCCCGTTTCCCGGAATTCATCAATTTTGGCGATGCATGGGGAAATAGCAGCTATTTTTCCTTTAAAACCAAGAACATTACGCATATATATTGCAATACACATCATAGGGCTCTGTACTGGTGACAGATGTGGTATAAGTTCTGGTTTATGGCGCTGTATATAATTAACAACAGCGGCACATGGCTGGGAAATCAGTTTGGCATCAGGATGTTTTTCAATATAGCGCAGATGTGCCCATGTACATATATCAGCACCATAGCTTACATCATAAATACCCTGTACACCCTGGTTCTGAAGCCATTGCAGTGCATGGCGCCAGTTGCCTTCAAAAGCAATTTTAATGGAAGGTGCAGCAATAATAGCAATTTCCGTGCCTGATTTTAAATCTTCAAGAAACTGTCCAATATCATCCTGGAAATAACGTGCATTATGGGAACATGCGGCAATACAGGCACCACATTTAATACATTTGCTGTCATCAATTTCAATAATTAAATTGCCATCATCACTTAAATGCGCTATATTAGCATCACCAGCCGGGCATGCCCTTACACATGCATTACAGCCAACACATTTCTCCTTTTTTAATCCTATAATACTCATACTTTAACCATACCTTTCCAATATTTTGTAAAATAGATACTGTATTATTCCAAATGCTGCATAAGACAGATGGAAATAACACAATGCTATGTAAACCCTCTTACTACTAGTATACGCAAAAACATATAAAACCACAAGTAAAAAACGTGCCTGTTACTAATTTTTTGTAACAGTTCAGCCATCGTCAACATTATGTGGACATCATGCTTGCATGAGTGGACACATAATGCAGACGATGTGCTTACGCCCATAAAGCCTCAGACAGAAGCTGCTTTAGCAGCGGTTAGCCTGCAAAACAGGCGGTCTGTGGCTTAAATAATGGGCGCAGGCTGAACTGTTACAATTTTTTATAGATAGTTTTTGCATAATGTCCCCGCAAAAATATGGAATTGATATTTTTACAAAGTAATGGTATTCTATTAATTGGCAACATTGAAAATATATAATGGGGGGATTTTATATGTCCAGTTTATTTAAGTCCAGGAACCTGTTATTTCTGCTGGTTTTAATGGGAAGCATGTTTTATAATGCCTGCATTGCAGCAGGGCAAGAAACTGGAAGAGATGCGCATAGTGATGGCAGGGTACTGTTTATTAGTTCATATTCATATGCCTGGGACACAGTACAGTTCCAGATTGAGGGAATAAAGAAAGGGATTGCCCCAGGTGTTACAATAGATTATGAGTTTATGGATACAAAGCGTTTTAGCAGCAATAATGATATAGAACAGTTTTACAAGGGTTTTAAATACCGCATGTCAAAACTTGAACCTTATGATGTTGTGATACTTGGTGATGATGTAGCATTGAATTTTGCTATTAAATACCAGAAAGAACTTTTTGATAAAATACCTCTTGTGTATGAGGGGGTTAATGATGCGGAACTGGCAGAGAAGGCAGCAAAAGACCCTTATATTACTGGTGTGCTTGAAAAGCTTTCTGTAAAGGAAAATATTGATTTTGCATGTAAACTGCTGCCATCTACAAAAAATATTATACTGGTATCAGATAATTCAGTAACTGGTGAGGCAGTACGCAAGAGTTTTTATAAATATAAGGACCAGTACCCTGGACTGGATTTTTCTGATATTAACACTTCAGAATTTAGTTCTTTAGAACTGAAAAATGAATTTGCATCAGTTAAAGAGAATGAAATATTGATATTTGTAGTTATGACAGAAGATGCAAGTGGCAGGAAATATAAAAATACAGAAGCAATTAAATTTATATGCAGTAATACAAAAGCGCCTGTATTTAAAATGGTTGAGGGAGGCCTGGGTGACGGGATTATTGGCGGCAATGTTGTTTCAATGGAAATGTCAGGGGAGATTGCAGCACAGATAGCTATGAAGATTATAAATGGGACTCCGCCTGAAACATTTAACACTGTTATAGAAAGCCCGAATATTTTCTGCATTGATGAAAATATAATGAGGGATGCAGGACTTGATTTATCACTTATACCAGATAATGCAAAAGTAATTAACCATAAAAAGACTTTCTGGGAAGAGTACCAGAAAGTTCTAAAACCAGGTATAATAGTTATGTCAGTATTTATATTATTTTCATTGCTTGCATTGTGGAATGGCAGGAAATATAAAAGGCTGGCAGGGGAACTGGCAGCAGCAAAGGACAGGCTGGAGAATGCCTATTACCATGATATACTTACAGGTATTAATAATCGGACAGGATTTAAAAGGGATATAGCAGTTCTTGAAAAGTCAAAAATACCATTTGCATTAATGATGATAGATATTGATAATTTTAAATATATTAATGATACATATGGGCATTCTGCAGGTGATGAAGCATTACGCCAGATTGCCACACGTCTGTCAGAAGTTTCGGATGTTAATTTCACTCCATACCGTTTTGCAGGTGATGAATTTATCGTTATAGCCAGAGGTACAGAAAGTTCATTATATAAAGAGGAAGCGGAACGCTGTATAAGCATATTCCGTGAAGATTTTGATTTATCAGGCATAAAACATACAATACATGGAAGTATTGGCATTGCAATATACCCACAGGATACAGAGGATTTTAATTCTCTGGTAGTTTATGCGGATTGTGCAATGTATGAAGTAAAAAATAATTCTAAAAATTCATATAAATTCTATAAAGATACCTGTAATGCCAAAGCAGGCAGTGCATAAAAGATCCCCGCTGTAATACAGCGGGGTGAGTGGCATTGTTTAGTCAAATGGATATTCACAATCCGCAATGCCTGCCCTGCAAGCTATGGCTGCTTGCCCACTTGCAAACCAGCCTCATAACTGTTACGCAGTTATGAGGTTAAATTAATCCCTTTATTATTAAGAATAAAAGCAGGACTGGAAGGATATATGTAACATAGAACCTTACCCAGCGTGGTATTTTCAAGCCTTCACCAGTGTTGGCTTCTTCAATATATTTGTCAAATCCCCATCCAAAGCGCGTTACACAGAACAGAAGATAACAAAGTGAACCAACAGGAAGTATTATATTGCTTACAATGAAATCTTCCAAATCTAATACTGTACTGCCTTTGCCAAGTGGCTGGAATGCAGACCATATATTGTAGCCGAATACACATGGCAGTGACAATGCTGTTATTATTATAAAGTTGGCAATGCAGGCTTTTTTCCTGTCCCAGTGGAACAAGTCCATACAACAAGAGATAATATTTTCAAATACAGCAAGTATTGTTGAGAATGCCGCAAATGTCATAAATACAAAAAACAGAGTGCCCCATATCCGTCCACCAGCCATTTTATTAAATATATTAGGGAGCGTGATAAAAATCAGCCCTGGACCCTGGTCAGGACTTATGTTAAAAGCAAAACATGCAGGGAAAATTATCAGTCCTGAAACAAATGCAACAAAAGTATCTAAGACAGCTATATTTACGGATTCTCCCAAAAGGCTGCGCTTTTTATCAATATAACTGCCAAAAATCCCCATAGCACCGATTCCCAGGCTTAGTGTAAAGAATGCCTGGTTCATGGCAGCAGTAATTATTTCCCAGATGCTGGTATCCTTTATTCTCTGGAAATCAGGAAACAGGTAAAATTCCAGCCCTTCCATGCCGCCTTTTAAAGTGATACTGTGTACCGCAAGTATAATAATAATTACAAGCAGCAATGACATCATAATTTTAGTAATACGCTCTACGCCTTTCTGGAGGCCTATTGAACAGATAAATATACCTGCCGCTACAATAATAACCATTGTTACCAGCAGTATCTGCGGGCTGGAGAGCATTCCCTGGAACATTTCACTTGTCTGGCTGGAAGCTTTTCCCTGGAACTGGCCTGTAAGCATCAGGTAAAAGTAATAAAGCATCCACCCTGCCACAGTTGTATAAAACATCATTAAAATATAATTGCCTGCCATTCCAAGATAACCATGTAAGTGCCATTTCTGCCCTGGTTTTTCAAGTGCATGGAAGCTTCTTATAATGCTTTTCCTGCTTGCGCGTCCTGCTGCAAATTCCATAGTCATAACAGGCACACCCATAATAACAAGGAAAAACAGGTAGAAAATTACAAAAACACCACCTCCATATTGTCCTGCAATATAGGGAAAACGCCATACATTTCCAATCCCTATGGCACAGCCTGCAGAAAGCAGGATAAATCCCATACGTGAGCCTAACTTTTCTCTTTCCATTAAAATCTCCTTCCATAATTAATATTACAAAAGATAAGTATAACATAAAAAGCTGATTTGGCAAGCAGGTTAAATTCCAGCATAGTATAACTGGAAATTTTAGTTACTATTCACAGTCAATTAAATCCGAGGATTTTTGACACGTTTTTTTCGTCAAAAATACGAGTTCTTCGGTGCCATTTTGCACGTTTTTTGT
>JAAWKM010000026.1 GCA_022797375.1 Lachnospiraceae bacterium | reverse complement strand
TGGATAAATATTTTGGAGATGCCAGGATGGAAAGAATTTATCCTAATGCAATACAGAAATAATATAAAAACAGAATATATAAAAATTATTATAGAATAAAGAAAGGCGGGGTTTGTATATGGACAAGAAAACTGTTATAACTGGCATGTCAGGAGGTGTTGACTCCTCCGCTGTGGCATATATCCTTAAAGAACAGGGTTATAATGTAATTGGTGTGACAATGCAGACATGGCAGGACTGTTGTACAAATGGGGCAAACGGGTCATGTGGAGTGAACTCTGCTATAGAAGATGCAGAACGTGTTGCAAAGCAGCTTGGAATCCCATATTATGTAATAGATTTCCAGAAGGAGTTCCGCCAGAAAGTAATTAATTATTTTATAGAGGAATATAAAAAGGGCTGCACTCCTAATCCGTGCATTGTGTGTAATAAATATATTAAGTGGGAAGCACTTCTGGAATATGCCAGGGAAAACGGGGCAGATTATATTGCAACGGGACATTATGCACGTATAATAAAACTTGCTAATGGGCGTTATACAGTGTGCCACTCAGCAGCAGGCAGAAAAGACCAGACATATGTGTTATATGGGCTTGGGCAGCACCAGCTCAGGCATACGCTTATGCCAGCAGGGGATTACAGCAAAGAGGAAATACGTGCAATTGCAAAAAAGGCTGGCTTAAATGTGGCAGATAAAAGTGAAAGCCAGGATATATGTTTTATACCTGATGGCAATTATGCAGGGTTTATTGAACGGGAAACTGGCAGTAAATGCGTTGCAGGCAGTTTTATTGATGAGGATGGAAATGTACTTGGGGTGCATAAAGGGATTGAAAATTATACGATAGGGCAAAGAAAAGGACTTAACCTACCTGCGAAGCAGCCATACTATGTTAAAAAGATTATTCCAGAAACAAATGAGGTAGTATTAGGTGATGCAGATAGTGTGTTTACAGATACTGTATATGCAGATAATATAAATTATATGGCAGTAGAAAATCTGGATGCGCCACGCAGGCTTATTGCTAAGATAAGATATGCACATGCCGGGGCATGGTGTGAAGTTATACCACTGCCTGGCGGACGCCTTGAATGCCACTTTGACGAAAAACAGAGGGCAGTAACACCAGGACAGGCTATAGTTTTCTATGAAAATAATTATGTATTTGGTGGTGGAAGGATAAACTGATATTTTGTTTTAATCTTTATCTGTATATAAAATGCGCTGTATACTCTTGGGTGAAAGAAAATATTTATCTGCAAGCTGTTTTATAGTATATCCTCCTGCATAGTCCATTTTTATCTGTGAATTGCGTTTTACAAGTTCTTTGCGCGTGCCAGTCTGTTCACCCCAGTGGCGGCGCGAGTCCTTGCGCCTTGGTATGTAAATGCTTTCTCCAGATACATATTCCTGTATCTGCTCAAGAAGTTCTGCTGGAAGGACTTCTTCTGCTCTTTTATAGCCCATATTTGCCTCCTGAACCATTTGTAATCTGGCAAGTACCGGCTATATGGTATTCATTAATAACTATTAGTTATAAATCTTTTAAATCCGGTGTCATGCCAAGGATAGTGTATTTCTTTATATTTTTAAGTTTAAATTTTGTAAACATATAGTAGTCCTCCTTTCATTAAAATTTATGGTGTATAATATTAAAACTATAATTAATGTTAATATAATACATATTTTCCTGCCTTTCTTGTTATAAGCCTGTGCTGCATCAGGTAAACGTAATAATTATAACATTTATAAAGGAAAAAACCAATTCCTAAAAATTTTTAGAAAAAATTTTGTGGAAGGGTGGGTTAGTTTCATAAAATTTCAAGTTATTCTGTATTTATGTAAAAACGGACGCAGGGTTTCTGTGTCCAGGTTAAACATTATTCCATGGCAGGTGCACGCTTCCGCTACATCAGCCCACGCAGTGGCGCATAAAATCTGAGAAAACCAGATTTAAACGCCAGCGGGGCTAAAGTGCACCTGCCATGGAACAATGTCCAGCCTGGACATGTGAAACCTGCTGCCTGCTAGCAAAATGGATAATATAACTGGAAATTGTATTGTGTGGCGGGATATCCAGCCATTCTATTATTCTGGTTTTTATTGTAAATTTGCAGTGGCAGGTTCCACATACTATATAACAACAGTTATTTCATTTTCTGCCATATAAATAATATCACAATATCTCCCGTTTGTCTGAATAATTTAACACACAATAAAAATTCCAGTTATAATTATGGGTCTGCCATAAGACAGCAGGTTTTCCATGTCCAGTCTGGACATTATTCCATGACAGGTGCACTTTGGCATCGCCGGCGTTTAAATCTGGTTTTTTCAGATTTTATGCGTCGTTGCGTATGCCAACGTAGTGCAAACGTGCCCTGGAATGGAATAATCCGACTAGACATGGAAAACCTGCGTCCGTTTTCAAACACAGGATAACTGGAATTTTTATGAAACGGACGCAGGCAAGCCTATTTACATATTGACAAGATAGGTAAATAGGGTTATCATACAATATGAAAAATATATTCCATATGTATAATTATATGGGATATTTATTATTACAATGGTGCATATCTGTTCTTAACCACATGGTCTGTGCCTTTTGCCAGGAACACATATACTGTTATTGGATTATAATTAAGAATAAGGGGGAAATATCATGGCAAAGAAACCTTATAAAGACAGGAATTTTAAATTTGAAACAATCCAGCTGCATGCGGGACAGGAGAACCCAGACCCTGCTACAGATGCAAGGGCAGTCCCGATTTACCAGACATCATCATATGTATTCCATAATTCTGCACATGCTGCGGACAGGTTTGCACTTAAAGATGCAGGCAATATTTATGGAAGGCTTACAAACCCTACACAAGATGTCTTTGAGAAAAGGATTGCAGCTTTGGAAGGCGGTGTTGCCGCTCTGGCAACAGCTTCAGGAGCAGCAGCTGTCACATATACAATACAGAACCTTGCATTTGCGGGTGGCCACATTGTAGCAGCAAAAAATATTTATGGAGGTACATATAATCTTTTAGCACATACGCTTGCTAGTTATAATATAAATACAACATTTGCTGACCCATTAAATCCAGAATCATTTGAGGCAGCAATACAAGAAAATACTAAAGCACTTTATATTGAAACACTTGGAAACCCTAATTCGGAAGTTACAGATATTGAAGCAATCGCAGAAATTGCACATGCACATAATATACCACTTGTTATAGATAATACATTTGGCACGCCATACCTTATACGTCCTATAGAATATGGCGCTGATATAGTAATACATTCAGCAACAAAATTTATAGGCGGGCATGGTGCAGCAATAGGCGGTGTTATTGTAGATTCAGGCAGGTTTAGCTGGAAAGAATCAGGAAAATTCCCGCAGTTTACAGAGCCAGACCCTAGCTACCACGGAATAAGCTTTACAGATGCTGCCGGAGCTGCTGCATTTGTTACAAGGATAAGGGCTATACTGCTACGCGACATGGGTGCAGCAATTTCACCATTCCATGCATGGATTTTTTTGCAGGGGCTTGAAACTCTGTCATTAAGAGTAGAAAGGCATGTTGCCAATGCAATTAAAGTAGTGGATTATCTTAAAAACCATCCTTTAGTTGAAGAAGTGCACCATCCTTATGTATCAGAAGATAAAGAACAGCAGAGGCTTTATAAAAAATATTTTCCAAATGGCGGAGGCTCAATATTTACGTTTGAGATAAAAGGTGATGAACAGAAAGCCAAAGATTTTATTGATAATCTTGAGCTTTTCTCATTGCTTGCCAATGTGGCAGATGTTAAATCACTTGTAATACATCCTGCTTCAACGACACATGCAGAACTTAACAGCAAAGAAAAAGAAGAACAGGGAATTAAGCCAAATACAATAAGGCTGTCTATTGGAACTGAAAATATAGATGATATTATTGAAGATTTAGATGAAGCATTTAAAAGTATATAACAGGATACAGAGTTTAAATATCAAAGATGTTTGTATACTTAGTATTTAGATAGTATATACAGAAATATACTGGTATTAATATATTATTTATAAACAGGGAGGGTATATATGGCTAAAATTTATAGTGGGGCAGCTGCACTTATTGGAAACACACCACTTGCAGAACTGCCACATATTATGAAAAAACATAATCTTGAAGCAAGGCTTCTTGCAAAGCTTGAATGTTTTAACCCGTCAGGAAGTGCAAAAGACAGGATTGCAAAAGAAATGATAGAGGATGCAGAAAAACAAGGCAGGCTTAAGCCAGGTTCAGTAATTATCGAACCAACATCAGGAAATACAGGGATTGGCCTTGCTGCAATTGCCGCTGCCAAAGGATATAAATTAATTATTGTGCTTCCAGAAACAATGAGCATAGAGCGCAGGAATATTATTAAAGCATATGGGGCAGAAATTGTGCTTACAGATGGAAGCAAAGGAATGAGTGGTGCTATACAAAAGGCAAAAGAAATTGCAGATAATACAGAAGGAAGCTTTATACCAGGGCAGTTTGAAAACCCTGCCAACCCTGAAGCACACAGGAAGACAACAGGTCCTGAAATCTGGGAAGACACAGATGGAAGAATTGATATTTTTATTGCTGGTGTTGGTACTGGAGGTACAATTACTGGTACTGGCGGATATCTTAAGGAGAAAAATCCTGGCATCAAAGTTATAGCAGTAGAACCAGAAACTTCACCAGTGCTTTCAAAAGGTATGGCAGGTGCGCATAAAATCCAGGGGATAGGTGCAGGGTTTGTGCCGCAGATACTGGATACAAAAGTATATGATGAAATAATTACTGTAAGTGATGAGGAGTCTTTCAGATATAGTAAGGAACTTGCAAAAGAAGAAGGAATACTAGCTGGCATATCATCAGGTGCAGCATTATGTGCCGCAGTTAATACTGCAAAGAAGCCAGAAAACAAAGGAAAAACAATAGTAGTACTGCTTCCAGATAATGGTGACAGATATTATTCAACCCCTCTTTTTACAAGTTAAGCCAGATGATGCAAATATATTTGCATCATCTTCACTTTGCCTTCGTGGGAATAAAGAGGACTATTTTTGTTACTATGGACGGCGGAAATATGAATAGTAACCTGTTTTTACAAGAAAGAAGTGGGATTATGGAATTTGAAATTATTCCAGTACATGATGATATTCCAGCATTTGATAAAAAAGAAATTAAAATAAAATATGTGGAATATTATCCATATGGCGGATGTTATGTAGAAGATGAAATTACAGAAGAACTGTCGCCACTTATAAGTGGAGGACAGTCACCAGTTGAAAAATTCCTGGCAATTAATGATATTGAAGCAGGGATAAAGGCAACAGAATATTTTATAAGGACAGGAAAAATCTATCCAGGCATTGTATGGGCAAAACAGCTTTAAACCAGTAAATATTAAACTATTATACATAAGGCATATATGGGAACAGCTTCCTGTAAGAAACATAAAACATAGGAATAAATTTCCATATATGCCATTACTTTATAAAATCCATGTTATTCATTTGATTGCCATTGTTTAAGCCATGCCATTCCTGGATATAGCTTTCCTGTACGTACAAAATATTCTACACACTTTGCGGCAAGTTCTGGGTCCTCCATAGTATAACGCATTAGAATAATGCTCTGTCCATCAGCAGCATCCATAGGTGACCACTCATCAGAATCGAGGTAATCCGGATTAAAACATGAATATGAACATTCATTAGATTTAAGATTATTTTCAACATACTCTAAACAAATTAAATTATTACTGATTTCAATTTGCATATAGTCACCCTCTAAATCAGGGTCATTATTTAATGAAATCCCAATATGTTTCTTATTCCGTATATCTTTTAATAATCTATTTAAATCTTTCTCTGTTATTTTTCTGTAATCACTTCCAAGCTCATCAGATAAATATAGAGTTTTAATGCCTTTTGGCATTTTCTCTGGCGGTTTTCCCTCTGGTATAACTGTTTTGTGGTATACAACCATAATAATACACTTCCTTCTTTTTATTCCCGCGAAGGCAAAGAGGGGATGATGCAAATTAAAACAAACCAGGTCATGCCCTATAGCTTGTTGCGGGGTATTTGACTTATTAAAAACAAGATGATATAACCAAAATATACCATAATTATACTGGAATTTCAAGTTAATTATTTTTTTAAAATGCTATTTTAGTAACAATTCGTTACTAAATAATATTGCAGAATCTCCTATTTGTCTGAATAGTTTAGCAAATAATAAAATTTCCAGTTATATCATTCATTTTGCCAAAAGACAGCAGGTTTCACGTGTCCTGGCTGGATATTATTCCATGACAGGCGCACTTTGGAGGCGTTGGAATCCCGTACTTTGGGATTTTATGCGCCGCTGCGTATGCCAACGTAGTGCGGACGTGCCCTGGAATGGAATAATATCCAGCCGGGACACAAAAACCCTGCGTCAGTTTTCCAGCACAGAATAAATGGGATTTTTATGAAACGGACGTGTTATCTTGTATATTTATATTGATTTTTTCTTATACATATTATATGATTGGCACATCACATGGTTTATTATATGGAGGGCAGGCATGTTTTTTGAATATGGGGAAAAGGAAATAAAATATCTTAAAAGCAAGGACAAAAAACTTGCAGAAGTAATTGACAAGATTGGGCACATTGACCGGCAGACTGATGATAATTTATTTTCATCAGTTGTACATAGTATTATAGGGCAGCAGGTTTCTACGAAGGCGCAGATAACAATATGGAAGCGTATACAGGATGCCTATGGTGAAGTGTCACCAGAAACAATAAATAATGCCAGCACAGAAGGACTCCAGTCATTAGGCATGACTTTCCGTAAAGCAGAGTATATTAAGAACTTTTCAGAGAAAGTAGTTAGAGGGGAGTTTGACCTTGATGCAGTAGCAGAAATGACAGACAAGGAAGCAATTACGGCGTTATCAGGCCTGAAAGGTGTGGGTGTATGGACAGCGGAAATGATATTGCTTTTTTGTCTTAAGCGTCCAGATATATTAAGTTATAGTGACCTGGCAATCCAGCGTGGAATGAGAATGGTATACCACCATAGGAACATAGATAAAAAATTATTTGAAAAATACCGCCGCCGTTTATCACCTTATTGCAGTGTTGCAAGCCTTTATTTCTGGGCTGTGGCAGGTGGTGCAATTCCTGGTATGAAAGATTTTGCACCACTGGCAAAGACGGGAAAATAATAGTTTCACACCATAAAAACACAAAAACAGCATTTTTTATCAATATTTGAGCCGCTGGGGGCGGCATGGGGGACTAATATGTATATATATTATTATAATTCGCCGCTTGGAAGAATAACCCTTGCAAGTAATGGCATATCACTAGCAGGACTCTGGTTTGACGGGCAGAAATATTTTGAAAGTACAATAGATGGAGAAAAAACACAGAAATACCTGCCAGTATTTGGACAGGCAGAACACTGGCTTGATATTTACTTCAGTGGCAAAGACCCTGGATTTACCCCGCCATTATCAATGGAAAGGGCAACTTCTTTCCGCAAAACAGTATGGGAAATATTGTTATCAATCCAGTTTGGACATACAATGTCATATGGAGAGATTGCAGATATAATTGCAAAACAAAGAGGGACAGGCAGCATGTCTGCACAGGCCGTTGGAGGTGCAATTGCACATAATCCGGTTTCACTTATAATACCTTGCCACAGGGTAATTGGTTCTGATGGAAGCATGACAGGGTACGCTGGTGGTACAGACAAAAAAATACAGCTTCTGGAACTGGAGAAAACAGGCAGGTTTATGGAGAACTCTATACCTGGTAGTAAATAAAACGTAATTTTAAGCCTTTTTTGCGTCAAATATATTAACACTGGCACTTGTGTTTTTCAGGTTCCAGTGTTAATATTGAAATATTGCATTTATTAAGCTTTATATGTTACAAAGCTAGCCCGCAAGGAAGGAGTTTTATAATGAAGAAACTTTTTACGAAACGTCTGTTTGCTTATATGGCAATAGCGTTACTTGTTACTATTAGTGCTATTTTTGCGTTACAGACATTTATAAGCAAGAGTAACAATGTATTGTCCAGCCAGAGCAAACTGGATGATGTTAAAACAAAACTGGAGGCAAACCAGAAAAGCGTAGAAGACCTTACAGAAAATCTTGGTGAGAATAACCTTGCTAAAACAAGGGCATTTGCTGATATGCTGGCTGCTGACAAATCAATTGCTGGAGATTCTGCTAAACTGGATAGAATCAAAGACAGGCTGATGGTAAATGAATTACATATTATCAATGAGGATGGCATTATTACCAGCAGTACAGTTGAATCTTATATTGGCTTTGACATGAAAAGTGGTGAACAGTCAAATGCATTTATGGCAATTGTTGACGACCCATCCAAGGAAATTGTACAGGAACCACAGGTAAATGTAGCTGAGGGGATTGTAATGCAGTATATAGGTGTGGCAAGGACTGATGATAAAGGACTGGTACAGGTTGGTGTGCGTCCAGAGGTGCTAGAGGATATGCTTGCCAATTCAACAATAGATGTTGTGATGAAAGCTATTGACTTTGGTGAAAAGGGCTATATATATGCAATAAATAGTGACGGAAATATACTGGCACATAAAAACCAGGATTTAATTGGAAAGACTGCAAAAGAAGCTGGATTTCCAGAAGATTTTACTGGAAAAGGCAAGGCAGTAATTGATGGTGAAAAAGGTTACTACTATTCAGAAGAGTATGATGGTAATACTATCGGGACTTTTATGCCATCAAGTGAGTATTATAAAGAACGTGTAAACCAGACTGTAGTTGTTTCATTAAGCATGTTAATTATATTTGGTGTATTATTATTTATGATTAACCAGATGGTAGACAGTAAAATTGTTACTGGAATTAACCATATAAGCAATTCAATGAAAGAAATTGCAGGTGGTAATTTTAATATTGTAATAGATGAAAAAGGAAACCCTGAGTTTGAAATGCTTTCACAGAGCATTAATAAAATGGTAGAAAATACCAGCCAGAGCATACATGAGAATGAAATCCTTTTAGAACAGCAGAAGGAGGATATGGAACACAATAATGTGCTTATCAGCAATGTTAAAAATGCATGCAGGAATTTAGAACATGTGACAAGCGAAACCCTTGAAAATGCAGATGACATTTATAATGGAACTGGTGAGCAGGAAAAAGCAGTAGAAGATTTAAAATATGTAATGGAGCAGCTTGCCAGGGAATTAAGAGAAAGCGCAGATGCTTCAGGCAGTATTACAGAGGCAACAGGAAATTCTGTTAAGGAAATACTGCATACACAGTCACAGATGGAACTGTTAAAAGATTCAATGCAGAAGATTAGTGAAATGTCTGTTGCTATTGAAAAGATTATTGGTGAAATTAATTCTATAGCAAAAAGGACAAATATGCTTTCATTAAATGCCTCCGTTGAGGCAGCAAGAGCTGGTGAAATGGGAAAGGGGTTTTCAGTTGTTGCTACGCAGATAGGTGAACTTGCAGCAAGAAGTGCACAGGCAGCAAAGGAAACTAACGAACTTATTACTAACTCAATGAGGGCAGTAGAAAGTGGAAAGCAGATTACAGACCAGACTGCAGAAGCTTTTGATAATGCTGTAGAAAATATTGAACACGCAAACCAGGATGTAGAAAAGATTACTGGAATGGCCAGACAAAATGTAGAAATTGTAACACATGCCACAGAACAGATAGAAAGAATTTCAAGTGTGGTTGAAAAGAATGTACAGGTTTCTAACAATACAAAACAGGTTTCTTCCAATATGGCAGATATTACAGGAAAATTGCTTGAAATGGTAGAATAATAAGTAAGCAGGGCTTTATTAACCACTAGCATAATTATTTTATGCTAGTGGTTAATTTAAGATTATAATAAATATATGCTATAATGTATTCTGATGGCGTTATATTATGTATGTTTAGACATTAATGGAGGTAGAAATGGACAAGCTTGATTTTGCAAATCCATCATATAACAGGGACACAGGAAAAGCAATCTGGAGCATGCTGTATTTTGGCAGTTATCCGCAGACTGAGGTAAAAGGAAGCGGGCTTATTGATGCTATTACGCAGGCAGAATATGATGCAAATGGTGATGCATATGTATCAGGTATAAAATACAGAAGAATAAGTAAGGATAATACAGAAAATTATGAATGTTTTGGAGACAGTGCTTTCCGTTATTTTAAGTGGGAAAAGATAAATTGGCGTGTATTATGGAATGACGGAGATACTCTTTTTGTTATGGCAGACAAAGGAATTGACTGCAAGGCATATAATAATGAAAATATATCAATTACATGGGAAGAATGTACATTACGCCAGTGGCTTGCAGACAGTTTCTATAATACAGCATTTAACAGCAATGAGCAGAACGCAATTATAACATATAAAGTAGATAACCAGGGAGCTCCTGGGTATATGAAGGGAAATGGCAGGGATACAGCAGATAAGATATATATTTTATCTATACATGAAATAAGAAATCCGGATTATGGTTTGTGGGATGCAAAAATAGACTGGGAGCATAAAAATGATAAAAAGATAAACAGAAGAATTGAGCCAACTGATTATGCCCATGCGCGCGGGGCAAGTCTTGGGGATATAAGAAGCCATTATAAAAAGAATTGTAAATGGTGGCTGCGCTCTGCAAGTTCATATACAAATTATGGTGCAGAGGTTAACTGGGAAGGCGGTGTTTTCAAAACAGGATACCATACCCGGATTTTTTGTAATGCAGTTGTGCCAGTAATGCATATCAGGCTTAAAGAACTGCAACGCCTGTTATAAACTGCATGTCTGCCAATTGGCAGCTTTACAGATGGATTACAAAAGTACCAGTATGGAATATAAATATAGAATGGAGTATACCAATGAAATTTTTTCATTTATCAGATTTACATTTCGGAAGGCAGTTACATGGCTATGATTTGTATATGGAACAGCATGGTTTTATTAAACAGCTTGAAATGTATTTAGAGCAGGAGAAACCTGATGCAGTCCTGGTTGCAGGTGATATATATGATAAGGCAGTTCCAGCAGGCCAGGCTGTTACACTTCTTGATGAATTCCTTATAGCATTAAATAATATTCCTGCTTTTATTATTGCCGGCAACCACGATTCAGCAGAAAGGTTAAAGTATGGAAAGACTTTCCTTGAAAAGCACAATATTTACATTTCTGTAATGCCTCCACAGAAAGAGGATGAAAGGCTGGAAAAAGTTGTTTTAGAAGACAGTTATGGGAAAGTCTGCTTTTATTTGCTTCCATTTACCAAACCAGGGATGGTACGCCACTTTATGCCAGATGAAGCAGCAGAAAGTGTCCAGGCTGTTGTTAAAGCGCTGGTTGACAAGGAAAATATTGACTGTACACAAAGAAATGTTATTCTTTCACACCAGTTTTATAAAAATGGTAATAATTTACCAGAAAGATGTGATTCAGAACAAAAAACTGCTTCTGTAGGAGGAACTGATGCTATAGATATTTCAGTATTAAAAGATTTTGATTATGCGGCGCTTGGGCATATACATGGTGCACAGATGGCAGGGGAGGCAAAATTCCGTTACTGTGGCACACCGCTTAAATATTCAGTAAGTGAAGCATCACATAAGAAAAGCATAACTATGGTAGTAATGGGGTCTAAAGAAGATAATATAGATATACAGACACTTCCAATAAATCCGCCACGTGATGTATTAAAATTCCGTGGGGGCATTAAAGATATTATTGCAATGGCAAATGAACAGAACAGGCAGGATTACATAAGTATTACTCTTACGGATGATGATATACCAGAAATGGTTAAAGAACAGTTACATGGGTATTTTGAAAATATACTTGAAATTATAGCTGATAATTCAAGGACAAGGCAGATAATCAGTGAAGAAGTGGCAGATTTTAAAGAACTGCCACCTTATGAAGCATTCAGCGCATTTTTCAGGGAAACGTCTGGACGTGAAATGGATATCCAGGAGAGCAGCCTTATAAAAGAAATTATAGAAGAAGCTGTTGCTGATAAGCAGCTTTGATTTTATGGAAGGTGGATTAGTACATAATGAAACCAGTTAAACTTATTATGTCAGCATTTGGCTCATATGGCGGGACTGAAATAATTGAATTTGATAAAATAAAGAACGGGCTGTTTCTTATAGCTGGTGATACAGGTTCAGGAAAGACCACTATATTTGATTCTATAATGTTTGCACTTTATGACAGCATGAGCGGTAAAGAAAGAAAAAGTGTTATGATGAGAAGTGAGTATGCTTCTGATGAAATGGAAACATATGTGGAATTTACTTTTAGCTATGGCAGCAGCATATACACAATAAAAAGGTTTCCTGCATATGAAAGAAAAAGCAAACGCAGGAATAAAGATGGAAAATATACTACTATAAGACAACAGGCAAAAGCAGAGCTTACAATGCCTGATGGCACGCAGTTTAATGGGAAAATTACACAGGTAAATAAAAAAATAGAAGAAATTACAGGGCTTACAGCAGAGCAGTTTAATAAAATTGCACTAATAGCACAAGGGGAATTCCAGGAACTTGTTATGGATAAAACTGGCAGGCGTAAAGAGATATTCAGGCAGATTTTTTCAACGCAGGTTTATGGTGATATTGAAGATATTATATTCAGGAAATATAAGGCGGAGGCAGCACAGTTAAAATATAATTCCACAAAACTTGAAGAACTTGTAAGCGGAATAGAATTCCAGGCAGAAAGCCCTTATAAAGAAGAATTCCGCATTGCATTTGAAAGAAAAGATACAGAACAGGACGGGGTTACAGATATTCTTGGCAGGGAGATTGTGCGGCTTAAAGAAATATATAATGATAAGACACTCCTATATAATGAAAAAGAAAAAGAATACAGCCAGTTAAGTGAACATATAACAAGAGGCAGGGAAAAGAATAAACTTATAGACAGGCTTTTGCAGTTTGAATTGCAGAGGGAGAAGCTGGATGCAGCAAAGGAAGAAACAGATAATAAAATAATACTTCTGGAACTTGCAAAAAAAGCAGAAAAAGTATTGTTTACAGAGGAGAATTATAATAACAGGAAAGCAGAATATAATAAAGCAGATGAAAAAGCAAAAGATACAGCATTAAAAGAAGAAACCCTGCTTTTAAAGTTTAAAGAAATTTCAGAAAGACATAAACAGGCAGAGGAAGAATATAACCAGCTTATGCCTGTTTATATAACAAAAAGGGATAATTTAAAACAGGACGTTGAGAAATATAGGATATTATCTGAAAAGGAAAAGATGCTTTCCAGACTTGAAACTTCAGTTAAAAATGCTTTATCAGGTAAGGAGAAAGGGGATAAGGAACTTTTAAAAATTAAAGAAGAAATAAATAATTCAGGTAATATTTTAAAATCTTATGAAACACTGGAGCTTGAAACAGAGCAGATAGAAACAGAAAAGAAAAATTATAATGAGGAACAAGGGCTTCTTGTAAAACTTATGCAGAAAAGAGAAATATGTGTCCAGGAACAGAAAGATTTGCTTGTGCTTAGTAAGAAGTTACTTGCACGTGTTAAAAAGTGGGAAGAAAGCCGTAGGAAACATGAAGAGTACAACAGGACATACATTGCCTGCCAGTCAGCTTTCCTTGCAGAAAGCCTTAAACCTTCCTGCCCATGTCCTGTATGTGGTTCGGCAGAACACCCTTATCCTGCCCAAATGCCAGATAATGCAATAACAGAAGAAATGGTAAAAAAGGCAGCAGAAGCAGAACGCAAATGTGAAATAGAAAAAGATAAAATGCAGAAAGAAATGGAGGCAGCACAAAGTGTATTTTCTGCTGAAGCAGCATTATTAAATGAGTATATAGAAAGGCTTTTTAGTAAAGAAAAATTACAGGATAATAATTATTTTAAAGAAGATTATTCTTCTGGAAAGTTACAGCAGATAATAGAAGAAAAACGTCTCTGGCTCCTGGCTGAGAATAAAAGAATAACCAGTAATTTAAAAGAACTTAAAAAGAAAGCAGCTGATAAAAAAAGCAGGCAGGAAGGCTTAGAAAAGCTTGCAGATATGCAGGAAGAGGCCTTAGTGTGGATTGGAAATAAAGAAAGAGAAATCCACAAGCTTGAGATGGATTTGGAAGTATTAAAGAATGAAATAAAAACATTTAAGTCATCACTTGCATATGATACAAAGGAAGAGGCAGAAAGAAAGCTTAATGAATGTGAAGAAAATTTAAACCTGCTTGAAAAGCGTTATAGAAGTGTGGATAAAGAATTAAAGGATACCCAGAAAGAACTTGTAAGTGTACAAGGGGCAAAAGAGGAACTTATAAGGCAGTTAAAAGATTTATCCTCAAGCCTTGAAGAATTGTCAGAAACATTCCAGGCAGCACTTAAGGAAAATGGTTTTAAAGATACAGATGAGTACAGAAATGCTATAACAGATTCTGCTATAATAAAAAGAATGGAGAAGGAGATTGCGGTTTATAATGAAACCTGTGTCCGCAACAGTACAGGAATCAGGACAATAAAGGAACAGCTTGATAATATGGTTAAAGTTAATCTTGGTGAATTGGAACAGCCATTAGAAGAATTAAGCCTGCTTATGGCTGGAATTAAAAAGGAACTTGACCAGTACAGCTTTTATATTAGAAGTGGCAGCAAGGCGCTGGAAAGGCTTGTTATACTTACGGAAGAAAGAAAGGCTATGGCGGAAAAACTAAGGGTAATTAAATCACTTAATGAAGCTGCTAATGGGAAAATACATTTCCAGACTTATATACAAAGGCAGTATTTTAAGCAGATTATACAGGCTGCCAACCAGAGGCTGTCTAAAATGGCACCAGGCAAATTTCTGCTGGAATGCCGTGATATAGGTACAGGCGGGCAAGGTGAAACAGGTCTTGAACTTGACGTTTACAACCCCTTAACAGGCAAATCAAGGGATGCACATACACTTTCAGGTGGTGAAACATTCATGGCATCACTGGCAATGGCACTTGGAATGGCGGACATTGTACAAAATACAGTTGGCAAGACAAGGCTTGACACAATGTTTATAGATGAAGGCTTTGGCTCTCTTAGTGATGATGCCAGGGACAAAGCAGTGGATGTGCTTTTAGAGCTTGCAGGCAGTAACAGGCTTGTTGGTGTAATATCGCATGTTTCTGAATTAAAAGAGCAGATACCACACAAGCTTACAGTTGTAAAAGGAAACAGGGGAAGCAGCGTGAGATGGGACAGTTAAGGAAGGGATTGTAAAATGCAGTGTAAAGAAGTCCAGAGTAAGTTTATTCCATTTATAAATGATGAACTAAACCATAAAGAATTAAAAGAATTTCTTGCACATATACGCCAGTGTAAAGACTGCCAGGAAGAATATGATATTTATTATACCATGATAATGGGTATGCGTTACCTGGAAAGTGATAATAATAAAACAGAACTGGAAATTGATTCTGAACAGAGGATAAGGGAAGCAGAAGATTACCTTTTTCAATATAAAATACTACAGGCTGAGAAAATTATTTTATTCGTTGTATTATGTACAGGGCTGGTGCTTTTATTATAAATTGGAGGTTAAAAATGAGTGGAAAAATAGTATTAATAGATGGACATAGTATAATAAACAGGGCTTTTTACGGGTTGCCTGATTTAACAAATTCAGAGGGAATGCATACAAATGGTGTTTATGGGTTTCTTAATATAATGTTTAAAATACTTGATGGGGAAAAACCAGATTACCTTACAGTTGCATTTGATGTAAGTGAGCCAACATTCCGCCATGAAATATATCCTGAATATAAAGGCACAAGAAAAAAGATGCCTGATGAACTTGCAGAACAAGTCCCTGTACTGCAGGAAGTACTTAAGGCTATGGGTGTTACTATAGTAATGCAGGGTGGATTTGAAGCAGATGATATCCTTGGAACAATAGCCAGAAAAGCAGAAAATGAAAATATGGAAGTTACAATTGTGTCAGGAGACAGGGATTTATTACAGCTTGCATCAGAAACAATTAAGATAAGCATACCAAAGACAAAGAAAGGAGGTTCAGAGGTTGAGGAGTACCATACACAGGATGTAATAGACAAGTATGGTGTTACCCCTTTACAGATTATAGATTTAAAAGGGCTTATGGGCGACGCCTCTGATAATATACCAGGTGTGCCAGGGGTTGGTGAAAAAACAGCCGTTAAGGTATTAACAGCATTTCCATCTGTAGAAGAGGCATATGTACATATAGATGAAATAACACCAAAAAGGGCACAGACACTTCTCCGTGAGAATAAAGAACTTGCATTTCTTAGCAAAAAACTTGCAACAATTAAAACGGACTGTGATATAAATTATTCATTTGAAAGTGCAAAGTTAAATAATATTTTCACTCCTGCTGCTTTAGAATGGGTGAAAAGGCTTGAACTGAAAACACTTATAAAGCGTTTTGACTCTTCAGTTGTATCAAAAGTTACAGTAAAACCACAGGATTTTGTTTATATAAGTGATACAGGGAGTGCCAGTACATTTGTGGACAAGCTTATAAAGACAAAACCCTTAATTGTGGGTGTTTCATTTATGGGTGACGAGTGGGAAAGCAATGGTGCAGATAAGAAAAAACATAAAAAAAGCGGCGGACAGCTGAGTTTTTCATTTAATGAAAATGGCGGGGATGCAGTATTTACAGAAGAATTTGATAATGAAGAGGAATATTTATTTGCTGGTTTTGGCATAAGTTATGAAACAGATGGGAAATGCCTGACAGCATGTATGCTTAAAAATAATGATATTACATGCAGTTATATTATAAACCTCTATAAAAAAATTGAAGAAAATATTAGTAATATTGCTATAATTGACTTTAAAAATGCACTACACCTTACAACGCCTGTAAAAGCATTATCAGAAGAAACCAGCGCACCATGCCAGGCAGCATTTAATGATAATGGGACAGGTAACAAGGAAAAATTATTTAATAAAATAGCAGATGTTTCAATTGCGGCATATCTTTTGAATCCTTTAAAAGACACATACCTGGCAGATGATATTGCAAGGGATTACCTTAGTTTAACAGTAAAGACATATGCAGAAAGGTTTGGCAAAAGTAGGATTAATGAAATACTTCCAGATGGACAGAAAGATGAATTAAAGAAACTTCTTGACTATGCAGGTGAACTGTCTTATATTGCCTGTCTTGCATTTACCCCTTTAATGGGAGCATTAAAAGAACAGGGGATGTATAAACTTTTTAAAGAGATAGAGATGCCAGCAGCATATTACCTTTACCAGATGGAGCGTGAAGGTGTAAGGGCAGACAGAAATGTATTAGAAGAAATGTCAGTGCTTCTTGATGCTAAAACAAAAGCACTTGAAACAGATATTTATGACCTTGCAGGTGAAGAATTTAATATAAATTCTCCAAAGCAGCTTGGTGTAATACTTTTTGATAAATTAAAACTTCCAAATGCCAAAAAGACTAAAACCGGATATTCAACTTCTGCAGATATACTGGAAAAACTGCGTACAGAAGACCCAATAGTTTCTAAAATACTTGATTACAGGCAGGTAAGCAAATTAAAGTCAACATATGCAGACGGGCTGCCAGTATATATTGAAAGCGACAAACGAATACATGGGAAATTTAACCAGACAATTACAGCTACAGGAAGGATAAGCAGCACAGAGCCAAACCTCCAGAACATCCCAATAAGAATGGAACTTGGGCGGCAGTTAAGGAAAGTATTTATACCAAAGGAAGGGTGTATTTTCTTAGATGCTGATTATTCACAGATAGAGCTCCGTGTGCTTGCACATATGTCAGGTGATGAAGAACTGGCAGAAGCATATAAAAATGGTGATGATATCCATAGGATAACAGCTTCCAAAGTATTCTACACACCATTTGAAGAAGTTACAGATTTGCAAAGGCGCAATGCAAAAGCGGTTAATTTTGGCATAGTTTATGGAATAAGCAGTTTTGGGCTTGCACAGGATTTAGATATAGACAGGAAAGAAGCAGATAAAATTATAAAACAGTATTTTGAAACATATCCAAAGATTAAAGCGTTTCTTGATGAAATGGTACAGTCAGCAAAAGAAAAAGGATATGCAGAAACCATATATGGACGCAGAAGGCCAGTACCCGAACTTTCATCAAGTAACCATATGCAGAAGTCATTTGGTGAAAGGGTTGCAATGAACTCACCAATACAAGGTACAGCTGCAGATATTATAAAAATAGCAATGGTAAATGTTGCAAAAAGGCTGGAACAGGAAGAACTAAAATCCAGAATTGTGCTGCAGGTACATGATGAACTTCTTGTTGAAACATATATAGAAGAAAAAGAAAAAGTAAAACAGGTGCTTCTCGAAGAAATGCCAGGGGCAGCAGATTTAAGCGTGCCTCTTCTTGTAGAAGTGGAAGAGGGAAACAACTGGTTTGAAGCACATTAATATGGTATTAGTATTGTAATAATAAAGGAACAGGAATTATGTTTGTTATAGGAATTACAGGTGGTGTTGGAAGCGGCAAATCACTTGTGGCAAAACTTGCCAGCAGAAAGTATAATGCAGGGCTTCTAATAGCTGATAAACTGGGGCATGTTGTAATGGAGCCAGGAAGGCCGGCATTTAATAAAATTATAGAAATGTTTGGCAGCAGCATTTTAGGGCAGGATGGCAGTATTGACAGAAAAAAGCTTGCAGATATTGTATTTAATAATGATAAAGCATGGTCTGGAATGAATTCAATAATACATCCGGAAGTAATGATGTATATTGAAAATTATATTGGCAGCAGAAGAGACCAGGAGGGATATATAATACTTGAAACAGCAATTATGTATGAAACTGGCTGTGACAGGTTTTGTAATGAGATATGGTATGTATATGTCCCGGAAGATGCCAGGATAAAAAGACTTTCTGAAAACAGAGGTTATACAGAAGAAAAATCACGTTCAATTATTAAAAAGCAAAAGCCAGACAGCTTTTTTATGGAAAGGGCTGGCAGGATTATTGATAATACAGGAAGCATAAAGGATTTGGAAAATATAATAGCCAGCTTTCCTGGCACATTGCCATAATATGGTTATCCATAGTAAAAAATACCAGGACACAGCTGTAGTTTACAGGCATGTCCTGGTATATTATTTTGCAGGTTTTTATTATAAAGTTATTCCGTTTTCTTCCAGAAGTTTTCTTGCACTTTCTACTGAATCTATGCCAGTCTTGTTTTTAATTGGTGCAAACTCCTTATTTCTTTCAACTTCAAATGGAAGACATGTATCAAGCATGTGTATCATATCCAGTATAAGGGTTTCAAATTTATATCCATTAGGTTCTTCCGGGCTGGTAAATCTGCCATTTTCATCCATATAAGGAATTTTCTTTTCAACAATATGCAGAGGCAGTTCATTATTGCATATTTCTTCAAGGTCACTTTCTTTGAAAAGGTAGTTTAATATTACACCAAAATTATATGCAGGCTCACCATTTTCATCCTTTGTATTGCGGAGCTGTTCTGTCTGTTCATAGTATTCAACAATAGAAGGGCGTCCATCTTCAAGGCACATTACACCGACTTTCTCATCAGGGTCTGCCTTGCGTACTACTTTTGCGCCCGAAGAGCAGTTTTGGTGTATTACAGCACCGATAAAACATGGGTCAGCAATACGCTGTAATACATTATCTACAGCAAAGACATTAAGCCATTCAATTCCTGTTTTATGGATAAAGTCTGTAATCCCGGCATTTTTCATTGAAGAATACCATCCTCCATTACCATTTGGTGAAGTTGCAATCTTGTATTTGTCTTCCATATAGACTTTTCCCTGGTATGTGGAGGCAGGTGCCATATCCTGTTTAAAGAAATGGATATAATCAGGATTATATGTGAAATAGTCATGCTCTTTAAAAAACTCCATAGTAGTTTCATGGTTTTTATCACTTGTCATAATAAAAAGGTGTATCCATGTACCAGCCATATCAACAACATCAAGCAGGTTTCTTATAATGCGCTGGAAAATATAAACAGGTTTTGTAATGCCGATATTATACATTCCTTTTGGATTACTAGAGCCAAGCCGTGTCCCCATGCCTCCCGCAAGCAGCACAGCACCAGCCTTGCCGGCACGTATTGCTTCAATTCCTGTCTTAGTGAATTTTGCCCTGTTTGCTTCAATTTCAGGCAGAGTCATTGCTTTAATTGGTGTAATTCTGCCACGTGGGGTTTCCTTAATACCACCAGTAACATTTGCAGTTACTGAAAAATCAGTTCCAGCAATCTGGCTGGTGAGCATTTCCTGGTGTTCCGGGCTTAACTCATTATAATATTTTAAAACGTGTTCTTGTCCATATTTTGAGAGTTTATCCTTAGCTTCATTAAAATTCATATTAATAACCATACCTTTCTTAAATAAAACACTATCTTATGTCCTATGCTTTCTGTATTTTTTGTATAACAGACTGGATATGGCTTTATTATACATTATCAGAATATGGGCTGCAAGATAAACTTTAAGGCATACCACGCCCGTTTTATAAAATTTCCAGTTATCCTGTGCTGGGAAACGGACGCAGGGTTTCTGTGCCCAGGCTAAATTATTCCATTCCAGGGCACGTTTGCACTACGTTGGCATACGCAGCGGCGCATAAAATCCCAAAGTACGGGATTCAAGCGTCGGCGATGCCAAAGTGCACCTGTCATGGAATAATTTAGCCTGGACATGTGAAACCTGCTGTTTTCTGGCAGACACGGAATTATAACTTGAAATTTTATTGTGTGCTAAATTATCCAGACAAACGGGAGATACTGCAATATTATTTATATAACAGTGAATAGAATAGATACTGTCCAGCAGGTTTCATATGCCAGGGACTGGAAACCCTGCGTCCGTTTCCTATAATTTGTGCTTTTTTAACAAAACATATGTACAACTGTTATATAAAGTGGTAAAATATCCATATCTAAATAAACTTAAAGGAGGTATTATATGTACAAGAGTAAACGGTATGAGTATGATTATGATGATTATGAGGAGGGTGACAAAAGCGCGGAAACAATGGTTGCCGATATTATGGCAGATGAAGAGTTTCCATCATTAGAAGGAATAATTATAGGCTCATGGGGCGATGCATGGGAGGGTAGCTGCCAGAATATAATTGATGACATAGTTAAGAATAAGGACAAGTTTTCACATATTAAAAGTCTTTTTATTGGAGATATGGGATTTGAAGACTGTGAAGTTTCATGGATTATCCAGGCTGATTACTCAAAGTTATGGGAGGCAATGCCGCAGCTTGAATCATTAACAGTAAAAGGAAGCACTGACTTGTCACTTGGCACTATTAAGCATGATAACCTTAAAAAACTGGAAATTATATGCGGCGGTCTGCCTTCAGATATTATTAACAGCATTACAAAAGCAGAACTGCCTTCACTGGAAACACTTATATTGTATATTGGTGTAGAAGATTATGGTTTTGACGGGGATAAATATACAATAAAAAGGCTGCTGGAAAATTCCAATTTCCCAGCACTTAAATATCTCGGGCTTGAGGACAGTGAAATCCAGGATGATATTGCAGAACTTGTATTTGACTGCAAGTATATTTCACAGATAGAAACACTTGACCTTGCTAATGGTACACTTACAAACAAGGGTGGGCAGTTAATAGCAGATAAGCTTAAAGATTATCCAAATATTAAGAAAGTTGATTTGCATTACCACTTTATGACAGATGAGATAATGGACAAGCTGGACGACCTTGCAGATGAACTTGATATTGATATTGATGTTGATGAGGATAATGAACCAGATGAGTATGATGATGAAATATACTATTATCCTATGCTGACAGAATAGCATAATATCACAAGGCACTGGATGGGCGGTTATGGTAGTTTTAATTGGAAGTAAAAATTCAAAAAGAACAAAATACTTTTTAAAAGCGGCGGATAAGCTTAACATTCCTGTCCATGTTATTGCATGGGATGATGTTTTTGCAGGTTTTAATTATGGTTCTTTAGAGGGTGCGGTTGTAAAAATAGACCCGCCCTCTTATAAAATTACAGATCTGTCAATAATGCAGGAAACCCTTTTAATTTACCAGGATATATTGAAACGCATGTCTTCATGCAGATGCTGTTTTTTAAATACTCCAGAAGCAATTTTAAATGTGCTTGACAAAAGGGCAGCTAAAAAAGAGCTTGCAAGGCATGGAATTCCTGTTACAAATATGGTTCTTGATAATGTAAATTCAGCAGGGGAACTGCTGGATTTTATGAAGTGTAATAAAGAGTATTCCTTATTTATAAAACCAGTAAATTATTCTGGTGCAGCAGGAGTCCTGGCGTTGCGCTTAAACCCTGTAACTGGGCGTATGAAGCTTTATACTTCATGCAGGCTTAGTGAAGGTAAACTTTATAATACTAAGAAATTATTTGCTATTGATAATAGTACAGAAATTATAAATATAATTGACAAGCTTGCAGGCAAAGATAACAGGAATAGTATGCCAGGGTTAATTGCTGAGAAATGGCATCCTAAAGATTCATTTAATGGCATGAGCTATGATTTACGGGTTGTATTGCAGTTTGGAAATGTGCGCCATATAGTAGTACGCCAGTCCAGCGGGCCTGTGACTAACCTGCATCTTAATAATAATGCACTGGATTTTAAGGAGTTAAACCTTCCTGGGAGTATTGAAGATGATATTAGGGAAATCTGCAAGAGAGCGGCTGGTATTTTTAAAGGACTGGATGTATCTGGCATTGATGTAATGCTTGACAGGGGAAGCAGGAAGCCACGTATTATTGAAATAAACGGGCAGGGTGATTTAATTTACCAGGATATATTTTCAGAAAATAAAATATATACAGAACAAGTAAATATGCTTTCTGGTAAAGCATAATACAAAGGGATATAGGAAGTGGGGAAAACATATGGTACAGAAAATAGATATGAATGAAATAGCAGTAAGCCATAACATTTTGTTTGTCTGCATAGACTCGCTCCGTTTTGATGTAGCATATGAAGAGCAGGAAAATGGTGGCACTCCTGTTTTAAACAGTTATGGCAGATGGAGGAAGTGCCATGCCCCTGGAAATTTTACATATCCGTCACACCAGGCAATGTTTGCAGGGTTTCTTCCAATAGACTGTGAAATAAACGAAATGAAGAAAAGGGAAACTTTGTTTTTTTCAGAGGATATTGGAATGGGAAGAAAAGCACCAGAGGGAGCTTTTTTATTTTCACATCCTACATGGATTGAGGAACTTGCAGATAAGGGATATGGGACATATTGTATAGGCGGGTTAAGTTTTTTTGATAAAAGGACTGCACTTGGCAATGTATTTCCAGCATTATTCCAGCATAGTTACTGGAACCCGTCATTTGGATGCAAGGTGCAGGACTCGGCAAAAAACCAGGTGGATTTTGCATTAAAAAATATCTTAGGAAAAAGTAGTGCCAGTAATAAGATAATGTTATATATAAATATTTCTGCACTGCATTACCCTAATTATTTTTATGCAGACTGTGGGAAAAAGGACAGCAAAGAGTCGCACAGAATGGCACTCCGTTATGTAGACAGCCAGTTAGAAAGGCTTTTTAACGGATTCAGGCAGCTTGGTGATACTTTTGTTATATGCTGTTCTGACCACGGGACATGTTATGGCGAAGATGGTATATGGTATCATGGCATAAACCATCCAATAGTAAATACTGTGCCATATAAACATTTTATCATTAAAGGAAATACATATAAAAAGGACAGAATTTTTATGCCAGAAGGACAGAATATGAAAAGTAATAATACAGAGGATAAATATACAGAGAAAGCAGAAAATACAGAAAGCATTCCAGAAAAGGTATATATGGGCAAAGCAGAAAATATAAAGAAACCATATGTACAATATATGTACAGTTACCCGCATAAAACAGCATATAGAAGCCTTGAAGGCATAAACCTGGCAGACTGGCTGCATTATCTGGAGGGAGGGGAGAACAGCCTTTATTTCCATATACCATTCTGCCAGTATAAATGTGGTTACTGTAACCTGTTTTCTGTAGCAGGGGCAGAGAATAAACTATCTTTTATAGAAGATTATGTATATACGATGGAGAGGCAGGCAGAACAGCTTGCAGGTGCAATGCCAGAAGGAGTTTCATTTAACAGCATGGATATTGGCGGCGGTACACCACTTCTGCTTCCAGGACATATACTAGAGCATGTATTTGCAATTGCAGAAAAATATTTTGGCATAAAATATGGTGAAATACCCATAAATATCGAAACTGCACCAAACCAGACTGATAAAAGCAAGCTCCGCCTGCTTAAGAAAAATGGAGTAACAAGAATAAGCATGGGTGTGCAGAGTTTTAACAGCCTGGAGCTTAAAACACTACACCGTTTCCATTCACCAGAGCGTGCCCTGGAAGCACTGCAGCTTATAAGGGAGACTGGTTTTTTGTGCCTGAATATAGATATAATTTATGGAATTCCAGGACAGACAAAAGAAACATTATTAAAATCACTGGAACAGGCTGTTTTATTTAAACCAGAAGAAATGTTTGTATACCCTCTGTATGTTAAAAATGGTACATATCTTTACCAGAGGGGTGTAAAACCTTCTGAAAATACAATGGAACTTTATAAATGTGCAAAGGATTTCCTGCTTGCAAACGGATATACACAGCAGTCTATGAGACGTTTTGTGCTTGAAGCAGATATTGGAAGTGAAGATAATATTAAACTTTGTGGTTTTGGCAATACACTTTCGGCTGGCTGTGGAGGAAGAAGCTATATAGGGAATTTACATTTCTGCAGTCCTTACACAACAGGCAATGCAGGATGCAGGCAGCAGTTAAATAATTATATAAGACAAAAAGATTTCCTTAAAATAGAACATGGTTTTATATTGGCTGAGGATGAGCAGAAAAGGCGTTACGCTGTAAAACATATTTTATTTGGCAGGGGGATTCTAAAAGAAGACTATAAGAAACATTTTAAAAGCAGTCCTGAAGAAGATTTCCCTTTTATTAAAGAATGGCATGAAAAAGGGTATGTATGTAATGGCAGCAGATGGATTTCACTTACCGAAGAAGGAATGGCATTATCTGATTATTTAGGGCCGGAATTTATTTCCAGTGAAGTAAAAGACAGGATGGAGAATTGGAGGTCTTTTTAAATGGTACAGCATATACGCCAGTGGTATTACCGCGGAAGCCTGGATTCATGTAATTATTCATGTAGTTACTGCCCGTTTTCCAAGAAGCCTGGGTGTAGCAGGGAGGAACTTTTAGAAGATGAGAAAAGCCTTATAAAATTTGTAGATTCTGTTATTAAAAGGACAGAGGAAGTAAAAAAGAAATGTGCAGTACAGATTGTGCCATATGGTGAGGCTCTTTTGCATAAATATTACTGGAGGGAACTTGCACGCCTTACATGCAGCCCATATATTGAAGCAGCAGGTGCACAGACAAACCTGTCTTTTGATATAGAATGTATGACAGGTGAATTTCTTAAAAATAACGGGGAACTTTCTAAATTAAGGCTGTGGTGTACATTCCATCCACAGATGGTTACACTGGACAAGTTCTTACAACAGTGCCACAATCTTTCCAGGCATGGTATTTTATACTGTGCAGGGACAGTAGGTGTCCCGGGGCAGGCTGGCATTATACGCCGCCTGCGTGAAAAACTGCCATCAGATGTATATTTATGGATTAATAAAATGGATGGTTTAAAGCGCAGATATACGGAAGAAGAAACCCGGATATTTTCAGGGATAGATGAATATTTTGAAACAGGGCTTAAACATTATAAAGCAGATGCCAGCAAGTGCACAGGCAGCCTCTTTGTAGAGGCAGATGGTTCTGCGCGGCGGTGTAATATATGCATTCCAGGCAGGGACGGCACAATATGTACAAGGAAAGAGTGCAGCTGCTATTTATCTTATTGTAACCAGCAAGTTCCAGAACTTGTTTTTTTTAATCCATATCCAGCTTTCCGCATACCAAATTATCCAAAGGCGGTTTTTTTTGATGTAGATGGGACACTTCTTGGAAACAGGGACAAAGTAATTACAGAAAATACAAGGAAATGGCTTTACAGGCTGTCAGCGCATAGCAGGATATTCCTTGTGACATCACTTCCATACAGGGACGCATTAAGGAAAACAGCACCAGCAGCAGATATAATATCAGGTGGCGTTTTTGCACATGGTGGCATTTGTGTAACCAATAAAAGAACTGGTACTTTACATAAGAAGCTATTTCCTTTAAAATATAAAAATACAGATACATTAAGAGAAAATGCAGGCAAGTATGGATATACTGTCCATATTTACAGTGACAAACTTCCAGGCAGCAGCAGGCAGGAAATTTATAAAATTACCCTTTTGCCACATATTAATAATAAAATTCCTGCTGCCAGGCAGGATGAGAGGGCAATGTCTGTTGCTGGAAAGCTTGGGCTTATGGATAAAGATGCAGGTGTAAATGTAATTATAGAAGATGGCTGTATACAGTTAATTAGTACCATAGCAGGAAAAAGAGAGGGGATATTGCATATATGTAATATTATGGAGTATAAGCCAGAGGAAATTGCAGTATTTGGCAATTCTGCAAGTGATGTCCCTATGTTAAAGGAGTTTGGTTTTTCCGTGGCAGTAAATGCAGGCATGGAGGCCAGGCAGGCTGCAGATTATTGTATAAGGAGTGGATTGTTACATGCTTAGAAGAAAGAAGAAAAAAGATGATGAGAGAGATTATATGTATTTGCAGGCACTGAAAAATAAAAAGATACCTTTACTTGTACTTGACCCGCAATGGCATGAACTTTTCCCTGAACACCGTAAAACAAGTGAAATCAAAAGCTGCGAAAAAAGGTTAAATGAACTTATAAGGATGCAGGGGCAGACTACTAATAATATCAGGGAGTATGACAAAGCTAAAAAAGCTATAATGGATAATATTGTGTCTAATATGACTGACGGAAATGAGCCTGACAGTTTCCTTAAAGTGCGTAAACAGGAAAAGAACCAGAAACTTATGGCAAACCTTAATGACAAGATTAGTGAAGCCGAAGAAATACAGAAAGAATTACCTGGACAGATACAGCTTGCTAACAGGGAACTTCTTGTTGAGGCAATGAAAGTGTGTTATAGCGAGCTTACCTCCAATACAGAACAGATTGAAGAACTTGAGGCATGGATAAGTGAAGCCAGGAATACCCTTAAAGATAAAATACTTGAAAAACAGGATATGGAAATGCGCAATACACAGATGTATAAGTATATGCATAACCTGTTAGGTGCACAGGTAGTAGAACTCTTTGACAGAAACCACCATGTATGGAAGGGTAATGTTGAGGAGAATAAAAACGGAGGGGTATAATGATTGCTGGCATTGGTGTTGATATAATTGAGAAAGAAAGAATATTAAAAGCAATAGAGAAAAAATCATTTTTAGATAAATATTTTACAGATGGGGAACACCAGATTATAAAAGAACAAAAAAGCAGGGCGGCAAGCAATTTTGCAGGAAAAGAAGCAGTAGCCAAGGCAATGGGTACTGGTTTTGCAGGTTTTCTGCCAGCAGATATTGAAATACTAAGGAAACCAGGCGGCGCACCATATGTACTTTTGCATAATGGCGCAATGGACCAGGCCAAAAGCCTTGGAATAAATTATATACATATTTCTTTAAGTGATACAAAAGATACTGCCATAGCTTATGTTGTGCTGGAATAATGGGTGCAGGCCCGGACTGTTATTATTTAATCATATATATATCAGAAGAGGGTGTAAATTTGGATTATATTTTAAATGCGGCGGAGGCTGCGGAAATTGACAGGATATCAATATATGAAACAGGCATTCCATCTGTTGTGCTTATGGAAAAGGCGGCAATGGCTGTTGCACGCCATATACAGGATATATGCAGTACCAGTTATAAAGATATGCTGCCAGGAAGCATAAAGGTGCTTGCTGTCTGCGGAATGGGCAATAATGGCGGTGATGGGATTGCATGTGCCAGGATACTTAAAGGAGCTGGTTTTAATGCCAGTATATTTATTGCAGGGGATAAAAGCAAAGCAACAGAAGAAACTAAAAGACAGCTTAATATAGCCCATAACCTTGATGTACCATTTATCACGAAGCTGGAAGATAATGAATATAATATTATTATAGATGCAATGTTTGGAACAGGGCTGTCAAGGGATATTGGAGGGAAGTATGCAGAATTGGCGGACTGGATTAACTGCCAGTCTTCAGAGGTAATAGCTGTTGATATCCCTTCAGGCATAAATGCAGATAACGGGCAGGTATATGGATGTGCTGTCAAGGCAAGCCATACAGTAACATTTGGCAGCAATAAACGTGGCACGGTATTATTTCCAGGTGCATCATATAGTGGCAATGTAGTAGTGGCAGACATAGGTTTTCCTGAAAAGGCAGTACATAAAGCAGCGCCAGGGGCTTATACATATAGAAAAGAAGATTTGCCACGTCTTATGCCAGAAAGGCTTCCGCGTTCCAATAAGGGCAGTTTTGGCAAAGTCCTTATAATTGCAGGTTCTGCAGGTATGAGCGGCGCATGTATACTTGCAGCAAAGGCAGCAGCCAGGGCGGGATGTGGCATTGTAAAGATTGCAACTGCACCGCAGAATACAGATATAATAAAGACCTGCCTGCCAGAAGCAATAACAGGTACATATGCAGACGGAATAACAGAAAGTATAAAATGGGCAGATGTAGTTGCCATAGGACCAGGGCTTGGCACGGACGGGACTGCAAAGAAGCTTGTGGAAGAAGTATTAAAAATCCAGGATAAACCAGTAGTAATGGATGCGGATGCATTAAATATACTTTCAAAGCTTGTGCCAGAAGGAACTGGCATAGACAGGTATAAACTGGCAGGCAATTTTGTAATAACCCCGCATATAAAAGAAATGTCAAGGCTTTCAGGTGCAGCATCCAGTGAAATCCAGGAAAATATTATAGATTATGCTTCAGGCCATAAAAGCGGATGTACAATTGTATTAAAAGATGCAAGGACAGTTGTATCAGATGGCAGCAGGATTTATATAAATACAACAGGAAATAATGCACTTTCCACGGCGGGTTCAGGTGATGTATTATGTGGTATTATAACAGGCCTGCTTGCACAGGGAATGGAACTTATGGAGGCAGCAAGCCTTGCTGTACTTGTACATGGCATTACAGCAGATGTATATGCAGAGAATAAAAACAGGTATTCAATGCTGGCATCTGATATTATAGAGGAACTGCAGTTTGTATTGCCATATTAGGCAGTCTTTGCAAATAATAACAGTCCTGGCATTCATAGCAGGCTGGAATAAAAAGGATAAGAAAATGGAAACAGGTGTAAATATAAAACAGTATTACAGGGTACAGGCAGAGATAGACCTTGATGCAATTTACCAGAATGTTGTTAATGCAAAGAAGCTTTTAAAGCCTGGAACCAAGATAATGGCTGTAGTTAAGGCTGATGGTTACGGGCATGGTGCTGTAGAAACAGCAGGTGTACTTGACAGCATAATTGATGCATATGGTGTTGCAATACTTGAAGAAGGTATTGAATTAAGACAGGCAGGATTTACAAAACCAGTATTAATACTTGGTTTTACGCCAGAACCACAGTATGCGGCAATGATAAAATATAATATAACAGCAACAGTATTCCAGTATGACATGGCACAGAAAATGTCTGTGGCAGCGTTAAAAGCTGGCGGTAAGGCACATATACATATTGCCCTTGATACAGGAATGGGACGTATAGGGTTTAAACAGGATGATGAGAGCTTTGAAGCAATTAAGCAGATTGCAAAGCTTCCAGGAATTTCAATTGATGGATGTTTTACACATTTTGCAAGAATGGACGAGAAAGATAAAACAAAAGCAGAACAGCAGTTTAACCGTTACCAGTTGTTTGTAAAGCGTATTGAAGATGCAGGGATAAAGCTGCCAGTAAAGCATGTTTCAAACAGCGCTGGCATTATAGAGATGCAGGAAACCAATCTTGACATGGTGCGTGACGGCATATCAGTATATGGAATGTATCCGTCAGACGAGGTGTGCAAAGACCGTTTAAAGCTTATACCGGCAATGGAAATTAAGGCATATGTTTCTTTTGTAAAAACACTGGAAGCAGGTTCAGAAATAGGCTATGGCGGGACATTTACAACAACAAGGGAAACAAAGGTTGCAACAATACCTGTTGGCTATGCAGACGGGTATCCAAGGGCACTGTCAGGCAAGGGACATGTCCTTATACATGGAAAACGCGCACCAATACTTGGACGGGTATGCATGGACCAGTTTATGGTGGATGTAACAGATATAGATAATGTAAAAGAAGGGGATGTTGCCACATTAACAGGGCATGATGGTAATGAGTATATCTCCATAGAAGAAATATCAGAAATGGCATATTCATTTAATTACGAATTTGTATGTGATATAGGAAAGAGAGTTCCAAGGGTCTATTACCAAAATGGAAAGACAGTTGGAACAAAGGACTGTTACCCGCGTTATTAAAACAGGATAAAAATATAAACGTTTACGAATACTTATCTTAAAATATGGAAAAGATAGGAAGGAGAAGATTAAAAATACATATTATAGACCGTAAAAAGCGGTTTGCTTCTCAAAAACATTGAATTGGAGCGTGAACGTTTTGAATATTAGACGTGGAGATATATTTTTTGCTGATTTACGGCCAGTAGTAGGCTCTGAACAGGGAGGCATCCGTCCTGTATTAGTTATACAGAATGATATGGGTAACAGGCACAGCCCGACAGTAATATGTGCTGCAATTACATCTAAAATGAATAAGGCAAAACTTCCTACACATGTTGCACTGGAAGTTAAAAAGTATGATATTATTAAGGACTCTGTTATTCTTCTTGAACAGATAAGGACTATTGATAAATCACGCCTGCGTGAAAAAGTGTGCCATCTTGATGATGAAATTCTATCAAGGATAGACAAGGCATTGTGTGTAAGCCTTGCACTTGAAGACGGATGCAGAAGTACAGAGATATTCCATAAAGGGGCAGCTGCAAAGGAAACAGCAGAGAAAGAGATTGCCAGGCAATTATAAAAACAATGAAAATAACAATATTAGCAACAGGAAAAATAAAAGAAAAGTATTTTGAAGGTGCATTACAGGAGTATAAAAAGAGGCTTGGGAGATATTGTAAATTTGAGATAACAGAGGTGGCTGACGAGAAGACACCTGATAATGCAAGTGTTACAGAAGAAAATATTATACGTGCAAAAGAAGGTGAAAGACTTAAGAAATACATAAAAAGTGGTGCTTATGTAATTGCCCTTGCAATTAATGGAAAGCAGATGCCGTCGGAGGAATTTGCAGATAAAATTAATAAACTTGGTATAAATGGGACAAGCCATATTATATTTATAATAGGGGGTTCAATAGGGCTGGATAATAAAATACTTGAAATGGCTGATGAGACATTAAGCTTTTCAAAGATGACATTCCCGCACCAGTTAATGAGAGTAATATTGTCAGAACAAATATACAGGGCATATAAAATAATAAATAAAGAGCCATATCATAAGTAAAGGTTATAAAGGCGCACGTCCGTTTCATAGAAATTCCAGCCTGGACATGTAAAACCTGCTGTCTTCTGGCATACCTGGAATTAGTGTGAAAAATGATTCTAAGACAGCAAAAAACGCTGTCTAACAATCATTACAATTTCACACAAGAAAAATGCAAAAACAGCATTTTTCAT
>JAAWKM010000217.1 GCA_022797375.1 Lachnospiraceae bacterium | reverse complement strand
CATTTTGCAAAAAATCATGCAAAATGGCGCCATAAAACTCGTATTTTTGGCACAAAACATGCCAAAAATCCTCGAATTTCATTGACTGTGAATAGTAACTAGATTTAACAAACGGACGTGGATGGGTGCAATGCAGCATTGATTTTTAAACTTAATCATAGTAAAATTATACAGGTGTATTGTAAATCTTTAGCATTAGAAGTACTGTTTGTTACTATGGACAATACAACGTGGATAGTAATAATTTGTTTTGGAAGGAGTAATGGGTATATGGCAGACACAATTTACCCAGATGAAAAGTTATTTGAGCTTGGCAGAGTTAATTATGATAAGCTTGTTTTATATTGTACAGGACTGGAAGAGAAGGGGTTATGGGCACAGGCAGAGAAGGTTATGAAACAATCAAGCACAGAGGTTTTGGACCTCTATGTACAATCTGTACTTATGAACCTTGCAGTACATTGTGGGGAAATTCTGGACAGCCAGCGTGAATTTATGCGTGTAATTACTGTAAGCAATCCGCTTGGAATTCCGAAGGAAGGCAGGATAAAAAGGTCTGTGTATAATGACAGCAAACGTCTTTATGAACTGCCTCCAGTGCTTCTGCAGCTTTGTGGGCTGTATGATAAAGAACATAAAGGGGATATGACCATGTATTTTCTGGATGCATTTTTAAATATACTGCTTTGCATGGCATACCTTAACCGTGGCAAGGACATGCAGATAAATGTTTTTATACAGAAATACTATGAAAAAATAAGCAATTTTATTATAGACCAGGATATAAAACGCCAAAAAGAATATATTAAAAGAAAACTTATGCCAGATGGGTTAAACTGCAGCATAAACTGGACAGATGCTAAAGAAGATAAAGAAAAAGATATAGAAAACAGGAACAAGGAAGCAGAAAATGATACAGCTAAAAATAAAGAAGTAAAACCTCCAGTTAAAAGACAGGGAAGGAAAACAAAAAAACAGCAGGAAGTTATAAAAAAGGAAACAATTAATAAACAGGAAAAAAAGAGCAAACAAAATAAAAGTAATATAATGGCTGCAAAAGCTGTTATAGAGAGCCAGGTAGCAGCAGAGGAAAAGAAACAAAAAGAGGACAGGAAACAGAAAGAAGAAGAAAAGAGACGGTTAAAAGAAGCATTTTTTAAGCGTGTAGAAGAAGATGCAAGGCTTGCAAAGGAAAGGGAAGAGAAACTTGCAAAGGAAAAGTTCCTTGCAGTTAAGAAAAGGCTTGAAGAAAGGGAACGGGCAGAACAGGAGGAACAGGAAAGGCAGATTAAGGAAATTCTTGGTGAGCTAAATTCCCTTGTCGGGTTAAGTGATGTTAAAGGTGAGATACAGTCATTAACTAATCTTATTAAGATTAGGAAACTGCGCGAAAAGATGCAGATGCCAGTAATGGACATGTCTTATCATATGGTATTTACAGGTAACCCAGGTACGGGCAAAACTACTGTGGCACGTATTGTAGGCAGGATATACAAGGCACTTGGCATACTTTCAGATGGCAAAATGGTAGAAACCGACCGTTCAGGGCTTGTTGCCGGATATGTAGGACAGACTGCAATAAAGGTACATGAAATTATTGAGCAGGCAATAGGCGGCGTGCTTTTTATAGATGAGGCATATTCACTTGTAAACCCTGATGTGCCAAATGACTTTGGAAGTGAAGCTGTTGATGCACTTGTAAAGCTTATGGAAGACCACAGGGATAACCTTGTAATAATTGTGGCAGGTTATACAGATGAAATGAAAACATTCCTAAAAAGCAACACAGGGCTTATATCCCGTTTTAATAAATTTATAAATTTTCCTGATTACAGCAGGGATGAGCTTATAGATATTATGGAAGTTATGGCAGATGGTGCGGGACTTAAAATAGAAGAGGAAGCAAAAGAACTTGTGCAGGCGCAGCTTGGAAGCATGGAACGGGAAGAATGGGAAGATTTTGGCAATGCAAGGGGAATAAGGAACATGTTTGAGAAGATTGTAACAAACCAGGCGAACAGGCTTGTACAGATTGGGACTCCTACAAAGGAACAATTAATGACAATAGTTGCGCAGGATGTTACAGGGTAGTTGCTTTATAATAGAATTTTGGATAAAAACTGCCCGTTTTCACCATTTTATATGCTTTAATATAACTGAAAGCGCATTTTTTCAAGATATAAGCATATTTGACCATAGTAGCATGATATGTTACAATGAGATGATTACCAAATTGTTATAAATGAGGTGCATATGAAAGTTATAGCAGGAACAGCAAGGGGCATGAACCTTGCTACACCACAGGGAAGGCATACAAGGCCAACAACTGGAAGGATAAAAGAAACCCTGTTTAACATAATACAGGCTGATGTGCCAGGAAGCCGTTTTCTTGATTTATACAGTGGAAGCGGGAGCATTGCAATCGAAGCATTAAGCAGGGGGGCCAGGGAAGCGGTATTTGTAGACAATAATAAGGAGGCACTTGCCTGTATTAATGAAAATATTAAGAAAACCAGGTTTGGAAGCCAGTCACAGGTTATGCCTGCAGAAGTTATGCATGCTTTAAAGAAACTGGATAATGCTGGCAGGGTTTTTGATATAATATTTATGGACCCGCCATATGGCAGAGGTTTTGAAAAAGAGGTAACAGGGTTTTTATTAAATTCACATATTGTAGAAGAAGGTACCCTTATAATTATAGAAACCATGAAGGGTGAAGACATACAATATATTGGAAACTTTCCATGCAAACTGGAAAAGGTAAAAGAATATAAGACTAACCAGCATATTTTTTTAAGGGTACAAGCTGTAAGATAAATAGTTAAATAGTATAAATGGGGGAAATTATGGCAACAGCAGTATTCCCGGGAAGTTTCGACCCGGTTACAACAGGGCATATGGATTTAATAGAAAGAGCAGCATCAATATTTGACAGGCTGGTAATAGGTGTTCTTGCCAATAGCAGCAAGACCCCGCTCTGTACAGTGGAAGAGCGTGTAAAGATGTTAAAGGAACTTACAAAAAATATGCCTGGCACAGAAGTATTGTCATTTGACGGGCTTTTAGTTGATTTTATAGACAGTACAGGAGCAGATACAATAATAAGGGGTATACGCAGCCCGGCGGATTTTGAATATGAGCTTCCACTGGCACAGGCAAACTATAAACTTAATTGTAAAGCAGATACTTTATTTCTGGCAACAAAGCCAGAATATTCATATATAAGTTCAAGTGCAGTAAAAGAACTGGCAAGGTATAAAGGGGACATTAAGGGCTTTGTTCCTGGTTCTGTATACCAGTTTCTAATGCAGAAATGTAATTACTTGGATTCATGATTTATGTCTATATGGCAGATAGGAGTGTACATATTATGCAAGTGAGCAGGATTGAGCAGAAAATTGAGGATATTTATGCATTTGTAGAGAGTTGTAAAATGCAGCATTTATCAACAACTAAAGTGGTAGTTCCTAAAAATGAATTATATGATTTACTGGATGATTTACGCCGTGATGTGCCAGAGGAAATAAGAAGATACCAGAAAATCCTGAGCCAGAGGGATGCCATCCTTGAAGATGCAGAATCTAAAGCCAATGAAATACTTATAGATGCCAGAGAACAGTACAGAGGGATGGTTGAGGAACACAGCATAATGCAACAGGCTTACCAGCAGGCAGAACAGATGGTGCAGCAGGCGGCAGACAAAGCAGATGCAATAGTCGCCAATGCATTAAAACAGGCGGAAGAAATAGGGAATGGTGCAATTTATTATACAACAGATATGCTTGATATGGCGGAAAAAGTTATTGCAGGTGCATATGAGGGTGCGGTAAGCAATGCCAATGCTTTAGAGGCAGCATTAAGGAATTATCTTGAAACAATAAGGCAGAATAAAGCAGAGCTTTTAGCTTCTAATGCACATGAGGAGAATACAAGGCAGATGAATATGCCACCAAAGCTGGATGAAGAGCCATAGCAATAATATACAGCTGGAAGAAGACGCAGGGGTTCTGGCGGGGGAGGATTTTTTATGAACACAAAAAATGATGTAGAAGTTGTAATAAATGGCAAGCAATATACAATGAGCGGCTATGAGAGCAGTGAGTATTTACAGAAGATTGCTGCACATATTAATGAAAAGTTTGCGCTGTTTAAAGAGCAGGAGGGTTATAGCAGGCTTGACACGGATATGAAATATATAATGCTTGCAATAAACCTTTCTGATGATTACCATAAAGCACAAAATTCGGCTAATGACCTGCGTAATGAAAATGAAGAAATGAGAAAAGAAATATTTAATATGAAACATGAGATGATATCAATGCAGGCGCAGATGGAAGCGCTGGAAGAAAAGATGAAAGTCCTTGAAGAAGAAAAGAAAAAAGCAGAACATGATATAATAAGGCTTGAAACAGAACTTGGCAATAAGCCAGGTGGGAAATAAATTAGTAACAGTTCAGCCTTCCATAAAAATACAAGTTTTACAGTGCCATTTTGCACTTTTTTTGTGCAAAATGTGTACATAACCAGTGCTGAAAGCACTGCTATGTTACTATTAAGCCGTAAGGCTGAATAG
>JAAWKM010000025.1 GCA_022797375.1 Lachnospiraceae bacterium | reverse complement strand
TGTATGGAATATTCTGGCTCTGGCACCTGAAACCGTCCGTTTATCACAAAACATAAGATAACTGGAAATTATCTTACTACTCATTATTATCTGTAACTTTTACAGGTGTTATTACAATTTTATCTGCTTCTATGCCTGTTTTCCTCCTGACAATGTCTTCAATCTGTGCTATCTGCTGCTCTGTAAGGCCGTTTGCATCAACTACAACATCTGCATTACCCTCATTTATGCTTACAACTGCATTCTGGAACCCCTTTGCCTGTAACATAAGCTCAGCAGCATTTTCTTTTTCAGAATTTTTCGTAATATTTGCTACCTGTCTTATTGCAGATTTTTTATCTGCTGAAGCAATAGCCTTATTATTAACTATATTCATAAGCGTTTCTTTGTTTTTTGCACGTGTCTGTTCCCTTGCAAGCTTTGCAGATGCAAAATAATCTGCTCCTATCGTATTTGAAACCATTACTGCCTCACCTGGGTTTTCTTCTGATGCTACCACATCGCCAGTATCAGCTACTACATAATCATCATTACCTATATCTTCTGCAGAAATATCTTTTGTAACATCCCCGTCTTCTTTGCTGCTGTCCGCTGTCTGTTCCCCAGAGGCACTCTTATCGTCTGTATCTTTGCTGTTATTATTGCTGGCTGTTTCCTTATTGCTTTTTGTAAGGCCGCTTGTGCTTATTTCCTGGCCTGTAAAGTTAAGATAACCCGCTACTACTATCATTACAGCAAGTGCAGTAATAATAATCTGGTTTTTGTGTGACGTTTTCTTCATTTCATTAAAATCCTTTCTTTGCATTATTCCATCTTCATTACTTTGATTTTATGAGGTTCAACCGAAAATAATGCCACAACTGCATCAATTATTTCACTATCTTTTTCTCCATTGCCCGCACCCTCTGCCACAACTACCACTCCCTCTATTTTAGGTGAATTTACCTGCACAACATAAGGATGCTCACTGCCATCCGATGAAATTATTACATTTTCACTTTTTAGGCTATATTCCTCCTGCTGCCTTGTACCGCCATTCCGGTCGTGTTCTTCTATAGTATTCTCCTTATTGTCAGTATCCTGTAACACCATATGTTCTTCTGAAGAAGCAAGTGTAATCATTACCTTGGCCTTGCCAATGCCCTCAGCCTGCCCAAGAATTTTCTCCAGCTTGCCCTCCTCCCTCGCAGCATACTCTGCCATCGCACCCAGGGCGGCAGACTCATCCAGATAACCAGAAGAACTGCCATATCCGCCTTCTTCACTGTTACTGTAAAGTGTATCTGTATCATTATCCCTATATAACCCATTATTCCCTTTTTTATCTGTAACAGACGCTATAACAAGCACAATTCCTGCAATTATTACAAGTGCAATACGCCACAGCCCTATTTTCTGTATAACCTGCCCCCTGTCCTCCATAAATTTTGCCAGGCGTTTACCGTCCCACTTTATTCCCATATATTTACTGATGCCTCCTTTATAACAAAATAGGTGCTTATATCTTCCCTTAATTTACGGACATTCTTCCCTGACGCTTTTCTCCTGTTTCCTTCATCTGACATTGCGTCTACTGCCTCCATGCTGCCAGAACTATCTGCAATTTCTATATCCTTTATATCTTCTATGCTTTGTATATCTTCTGTACCGTCCTTGACAGCGGCATCCATACCGGGATTATTTATACTGCTATCCTTGTACTCTTTACTAATATTGATATCAACTGAATTAACCTGTATAGCACCCTCATGTTCTCCAAGCACTATGTCTATATCTTTAATGCCAATTTCCCTGTTATCTGCAAGTTTTATAATCTGTTCTTTAATATCTTTTTTACATTCTTCCCTTATAATTTCCTCAAACTTCCCACCAGCCACCTCCAGTTCATCATTCATAACTTCAAGGCTGAAATTAAAAATCTCCTGTTCAAGCAGGCTGTACCAGCCATTACCGCCTGACAGGAAATTTATAAGCGGCGTAATCATTAACATTATAAGTACAATCCCGCTGAAAAATTTAAAATACATCCTGAAACTGTCACTGTTTATTAACCCCTTCATTACGGTTACAACCAGTGTAAATATTAATACACTTTTTATAAAATCTGCCATAACCCCTCCTTTTATGCCATTGCACTAGAAACACCTATGTTGTCATTGCACTTATAAGGGCAATAGAAATAACAAATATCATGCACCCAGTTCCTGCTGCATAAAGCTGCATTTTAAGCGACTCCACTACAGCATCAAGGCAGCTTGTAATCCTTTTATCTGACACTGGCTGGATAAATGCAGAAATTAACTGGTATATAAATTTGCTTATAAGTATTCTTGTTAAAGGTACAAGGCATATAAACACAACAACAATTATACCCGTTATCCCGACAGCATTTTTTACAAGTTTGCCAGCAGATAAAACTGTACTTGCTACACTTCCCACTGTATTCCCAATGCCAGGTATTGCACTTCCCATTTTAACAACCAGTGAATTCTTTGCCTCCGCGGCAACTGGCACTACAAGACCTTGTACAACATTTATCCCCATAATAATGCCAAACATTGTTTTAAGTCCTGTACCCACAATATCTTTAACAAGTTTTGCAAGCCTTGAAAATATATCCTCCTCCGAAATCTGGCTGGCAATACGCAAGAAAAAGTAAAACTGTATAGCAGGAAGCGCAAATTTCACTACCACATAACTCGTCACATTCATCATAACAAGCGTAAACTCATAAAATACACTGCCTGCCACACTTCCATTTGTAAATGCAATACATGTAAAATAAGCTGTTGAAAATACTTTCAAAAAATCAGATACATTTATAAGAGTTTCTGATGCAATGCTGCACACTTGGGTAAATGAAACTGCAAGAACAGAAAAAAACAGCATGTACACCATATAAAATGCCGTTTCAGCAACCTTTTTCCCTTGTAACAGTTTGGAAAAATTAGATACAAGAGCACCCATAACTGCTATTACAACCAGATATATATAAATACTTTTTTCCTGCACAATGTTGTTATAAATTCCATCTAATATATACTTTGCTGCCTCTTCAAATGAAAAGGGGCTCTGGCCGTTTATAATATTTCCTACATAATCCGAAAAATTAAAATGTCCTCCTTTAAGTGTTTCATCCATGACTTTTTGTATTTCATCACCTGAAATCTCCTGCATAATGCTGCCAGTAATATCATCCATATATACACCCTGTCTCTCTTTATTATGGATACTTTCCTCATAACCGGGGAAGCTTTCCTGGTTTATAGAAACTTTCTTACTACATAGTCAGAATCCTGAAATAGTCTGTATAAGCGACTTAACAACAGGCATACTTACAGCAATTATCATAACTTTCCCAAAAAACTCTATCTGGTTGCCAACTGCTCCAAAACCTGCATCCCTGCATAAGTTAGAAGAAAACTCTGCAACATATGTAATCCCGACCATTTTAAGCAGGATATTTATATATAATGAATTATTGCCAAGATACCCCTCCACCATATGTATTACTTCCAGAACATCATCTATCTTTGACAAAGCAAGTCCAAGTATAATAAGGCTTGCTGACAGAATAACAAGCATAGCAAATTCCTGTTTGTCATTCTTAACTGCCATTGCAAGGAAAACAGCAATAACTCCGATAACAGCAACTTTTATCATATAAAAACCCGCCTTTCATCCCATTGCAAACAGCCTCTGTATTGTTTCAAACAAATCTTCTATATATGGCACTACCCATAACAGCACAAGTATCAGTCCCGCCAGGCTTACAAGGAATGCCTGTTCATCCCTTCCCGAATGTTTAAGGACCTGTCCAAGCACTGATACAAGTATTCCTACGGCAGCAATTTTAAAAATAAGGTTAATTGTCATTTATACGCCCTGTCCTTCCATAAATCAAACTAACAGTATGCTTAAAAAAATTCCTGCCGCTGCCCCCGCTGCGTGGCATACCTTTGCCCTTCCTTTATACTCACTTCTTGCTGCAAGTATTATATTGCCAAGTCTTTTCTTAAATATTTCCAAGGTATGAAGCTGGCTCTGCCTGTCCAGGTTACCAATATTCTTTCCAGTTTCACCCATAAAAAGCCTGTCTTCATATAAAAGGTACTTAGACCATACGCTTTTATCCAGCCCGTCTTCCCATATGCTGTATAAAGCGCCCCCTTCATTTTCCAAAAGCCTGTCATGCATATAAAGCCAGAAATCTTTACAATACCTGCTTCTGGCTGAAAGGCTTCCAAATATTCCTGTAATATCAGATGCGGCATATTCTATCTCGCCATACATAAATTGCAGCGCCTGCTCAAGTTCTTCTAAAATATGTATACGTATAAGGCTTTTTTCTGCAAAATAATGCCCGGTAAGCACACCACCTGATATTATAAAAACTACACCTATAAACTTTATCACGCACTTTTCACCCCGCCCATATTTTCCTGTATAAAACACTCCTGGTTACATATAACTGAACCCCTTTCATCAAATACCTTGTTTACTTTTCCTATTTTACCTGCCTCTAACAATATATACCTTTTAAAAGCCTGTTCTTTTACAAGGCTTCCAAGTACAGGCTTATTCCTGATTTCACTCATATCAAGCCCATGTACTGTGGCAATTACACGTATCCCGCAGTTCATTACATAATCAACTGCATTTGCATCCTGGTTAGAGCCAATCTCATCAACCGCAATGATTTCTGGCGACATTGAACGCACAAGCATCATCATTCCCTCTGCCTTCGGGCATCCATCCAGCACATCAGAACGGTATCCAAGGTCATTCTGCGGGCATCCCCTGTAACATGCCCCAAGTTCTGAACGTTCATCTACAACACCAACTGTAAACCCCCTGTTACAACTGTCACCATTAGAAAGTATGCGTATCATATCTCTTAAAAGTGTAGTCTTGCCACACCTTGGTGGCGAAATAACAAGAGTATTGTAAATACTGTCCCCATGCCTTATATATTGCATAAGCTTTTCACCACATCCTGGTATCTGGTGCGCTACCCTTATATTCATAAATGATATGTTACCCATATTTTTTATTCTTCCATTCTCCCATATTATTTTTCCCGCCACGCCTATTCTGTGTCCCCCCTGTATTGTAATATACCCCTGCCTTAATTCCTCTTCAAATGCATATCTTGAATAGCTGCTTATATAATCCATTGCTTCCCTTAATTCCCCGGCTGAAACATAATATGCCTTTTTCATATTATGCGTAAGACCACCATTTATACCTAAAAAATATTCACACCTGCCATACAAAATTATAAGCGGCCTTCCTGTCCTCAAACGTATCTCCTGCACATCAGACAAATCCTTAAAAACCTCAGAAAATCTTTTTCTTATTGCAACAGGAAGTATCTGCATTACCTGCCCTGTATTGTCCTTGTCCATAACCAGCCTCCTCTCCACACACATTTAATAAAAATGCCTTTACACAATGTATATGAATATAAAATAAATTTATGCAAAAAACACCCGGGAAAATCCTAAGTGTCCATACTACAAATAAAACTGCAATGAAAAACAGCAGGGAAGAAATTTATATTCTATCCCTGCTCTAAACTATTAAAATATTTCTATTTTAACATTATTTTACAATTATTTTTTCAGTTTTCTCTTATAAATTATAATATTTACTTAATATTACAACTAACTGCATTACTCCATTGTCCGTAGTATGTTTTATTACCAGAGACCTTATATGCCCTAACTTTAAAATAATATTTTCTTCCTCTTGTAAGCCCACTTATTTTCACTTGATTTTCTTTTTGTTTTGCCGTTTTTTTATTGAAAAATAGTGGATTAGCCGCCCATGCAATTTCATATCCGTCAACTCCTTCTACACTTGGCCAATACATATCAGCCGTTTTTGTTTTCAAACTTTTTACTACAACATTTGAAATTTTCTCTAACTTTATATCTCCTGAAATTGTTACACTTTTATTCCCTAAGCATAGGTTTTGCCCACCACCTATATTAATTGCATATACATATACAGGTTGTACTCCTACCTTATTTGTTTTTATAGTTGCATCAAATCCATGATAATCTCCAGCTTTATGTACATTATTTACATCCTTTCTTAACAAATTTGCTGTTATCTCATGACATTCTGCACCTTTCTCACCTGCTGCACCTCCAATATATATATGCATCTTTAAAGCGGTTCCAGTTGAATCTCTGTCAAATGCCCAGCCTGTTACTCTCACACAATTTTTTCCACCGGTTGCTGAATCATAGCTTCCTTCTGGATTATATGCCTGTGCAATATCTACAATACCTGAGCCTATACATGGACTTCCTATATCTGCCCCTTCATTTATTGCATATATATAAACTGGCTGCCTGCCATACTTTGATGTGTTTAATGTAGCACTAAATCCATGATGGTTTCCTACACCATTATAAGCATCATTTACATCTTTTCTTTCTGCATCTGCCATAATTACTTGTTTCTCTGCTCCTTGTGTTCCTGCTGGTCCTCCTATATAAATATGTATTTGTAAACTCTTATCTATCACATCTTTGTCAAACGCCCATCCACTTACTGATATATTACCCTTACCACCCTTTATAGAATCCACACATCCCTGTGGTGGTAAAAATCCAGGAAGATATATAAAACCTGCTAATCTCTGCCTTCCTTCACTTCTATAAGAACCCACATTAGATGATACTTTAAAATTATATGTTATTCCATGTGATGCTGTGTGGTCTAAATCTGTTCTTCCTCCTTCTGAAACTTCCATAGTATCACCATTAACCGCAGATACAAATGCAACATGTCCAAATCCACCATCCTGCCATACAGCAATACTATTAATTCTTGCTTCGTTTCCTGTACTCCAGCCACTATTCCTTGCATTATCCAGCCATTGCCCGCCATTTCCCCATTTTGGCAATTCAATGCCCAGATTATTATAAACATGCTGCCATACAAACCATGTACATGGTATTTCATAATATTGGTCACCATCAACATTCTGGCTGCCAGGATATGGATTACTAGCAGCACTTACCTCTTTAATCCCAAACATTCCTGTTACTATTATAACTATTGCCACAGCAACTATTATCATTCTGTTAATTTGTCTTTTCATTATTAATATCCTCCTGATAATATTTTTCATTATATTTAATTTTTGAACCTGAAACTTTCTTTCCTTTATTAGACACAGATATAATTTCCTCATCATAACTGTCATCTTCTTGTATATTCTCCATTACTTGCAACTGTTCTTATCCTGTTTCTAATGATTTTGCATTACAATTAATGCCAGATATACTGATTATAGCTATTATTGCTGTTAAAAATGTACTCCCAGTTCTTTTAATTCTTTTCATAAAATATCATCCTTTCATTATAAATTATTATAAATATAAGCATATCATATATCAGTACAAAAAAATTTCCGTTTTTTTCATAAAAAACGGAAATTCCAAAATAATATATATATTAATATTTTCTATAATAATTACTTCAATAACATTTCCAATAGCTATATTGGTGATTACAGGCATATGTAATGCTTGCAAATCCGGAATCTAAATCAAAAGGAGAATTATTTTGTTACGATTCATGGTCAGACAGATAAAGTATTAGTCCACAGCCTTTACCGGGATATAGTAGCTGGAATATTGCATATAATTAGTACCTGCGGCCAAATACTATGCCCAGTTCTATTTTATTAACGATGATGAAGTAACAATAAAATCTGATATTATAAGTTTTACAACACAGTCTGAAGAAATAAAAGAATATACAATAACATTTGATGCAAATGGCGGAATTTGTAAAACATCATCATTAACAACATCAGATAAAAAACTTGTACTATATATAAAATAATTCTAAAGTATATTTTTATGTATGTATCATAAAAATAAATATAATAAAGCCACTTAAATTTAAAAACTGACTTTTTATATCGTAAAAACCGAAGGTAAAGTTTTAATATAATTATAAAATATCATATAATGGCAGAGAATGCACGTCCGTTTCATAAAATTTCCAGTTATCGTGTGCTGGCAGACGGACGCAGGGTTTCCAGTGCCAGGCTGGTATTATTCCATTCCAGGAAAGCATGCCGCAGACATGGTTTTTGCATGCATTCCGCTACATCAGCCCACGCAGCGGCGCATAAAATCTGAAAAAACCAGATTCAAACGCCAGCGGGGCCAAAGTGCTTCTGTCATGGAAAATAACCGCCTGGACATGTGAAACCTGCTGTCTTCTGGCAAACTTAAAATTATAACTGGAATTTTTATTGTGTGTTAAATTATTCAGACAAACGGGAGATATTGTGATATTATTTATATAACAGCAAATGTAATAAATGTTGTTATATAATATGTGGAACCTGTCACACAATACAGTTTCCAGTTATATTATTCATTTTGCCAGAAGACAGCAGGTTTTCTATGCCAGGGCGGGTTTATTCCATGACAGGTGCACTTTAACCCCGCCGGCATTTAAGCCCCTGTGTAGCAGAAGAAACATAAGTTTCTTTTGGAACACAGGGGCTTTATGTGCCGCTGCGTGGGTTAACGTAACGCAAGTGTGCAAAAGCCATGTCTGTGACATGCTTTCCTGGAGTGGAATAAACCCGCCCTGGCAACGGAAACTCTGCGTCCGTTTCCAAACACAGGATAACTGTAAATTTTATGAAACGGACGTGGCAGAGAATGGAGTTTAAATTTTTATCTACATTCTCTGCTGCTTTTATGTTATAATAAAATCAAAAAGAAGAAATGGTAATTATTTTATGCCTGCAGATACAATTAATAAAAACACAAAACTGACAGAAGGAAATATTTTTAAAAATTTATTATTATTTGCAATGCCTATGATGGCTGGGAATTTCCTGCAGCAAATTTATAATATTGCCGATACTCTTATAGCTGGGCGCTATATTGGCACAGACGCCCTTGCTGCCGCTGGTTCTGCGTATACTCTTATGACATTTATAAATTCTATTATTATTGGTTTGTGTATGGGCAGTGGTGCTTTATTTTCAAAATGGTATGGTGCCGGGAAATTACAAGAAATGCAACAGGATGTGCAATTATCTTTTTACTTTATTGGCACTGTAACCCTGTTAATATACCTGGTTGTATTTCCTGGGACAGATATAATACTGCGCATGGTTTCAGTGCCAGATAATATATATAGTTTAATGCGTACATATGTAAAAATAATTTTTATTGGAACTGGTTTTATATTTCTTTATAATTTTTTTGCATATCTTCTGCGCTCAGCTGGAAATTCAGTTGTACCATTGTGTTTTCTTGCAATATCCTCTATAATAAACATTGCACTTGATTTATACTTTGTCATTTCCTTAAAAAAGGGAATTCCAGGAACGGCAGCAGCAACAGTAATTTCACAAGGATTTGCAGGTATTGGCATTACATTATATACAATATGGAAATACCCGGAATTTATTAGATTCCATGGCAGGCTGCAGTGGACAAGGCTGGAAATTATTATAAAAAATGATATATTTACAGGGATGCAGCAGTCTGTTATGAATTTTGGCATTTTAATGATACAGGGTCTTATAAATAGTTTTGGCACTACTATTATGGCAGCTTTTGCCGCAGCAGTAAAAATTGATACACTTGCATATATGCCTGCACAGGAATTTGGAAATGCATATTCTTTATTTATTTCACAAAATTATGGTGCAGGAAAGAATGAACGTATACAAAAAGGAACAAAAACCGCTGCCATTGTATCTGTTACATTCTGTCTGTTTATATCTGTAATAATATGGATATTTTCCAGCCAGTTTATGTATATGTTTGTAGATGCAAAAGAAACTGCAATTATTTCAGAAGGAGTAAAATATTTAAGGATAGAAGGAACATTTTATTTTGGAATTGGATGCCTTTTTCTGTTATATGGATATTTCAGGGGAATACAAAAGTCTGGAATATCACTTATATTAACAATTATATCACTTGGTACAAGAGTTCTGCTTTCTTATACCCTTGCACCAAATACACCATTAGGTGTAACAGCTATATGGTGGTCAATTCCTATTGGCTGGATACTGGCAGATATAACAGGAATACTAATTAAACATAAATGCAGCATAGAAAGGCAGTAAATTCCATATTTATTATTTAATCTGCTATAGGCAGTAAGGAGGTTAAAATGAGTTTATCTGATATGGTAATTGGAGAAAACGGTTTATTAATAGAATTACGTTGTAATAATTCTTTTAACCAGCAGCTATTTGAAGATATTAAAAATTATCTTAACATGCACTTACCTGGATGGAAGACAAGCGGCTCTATACCTGTTGAAGATGCAGTGGCTGTTTTTAATCTTATTGATGAACTAGCTGGCGGAAGCAGGTTCTGGAGTGAAGACGTCCAGTTATGTGTAGAAGATGCCACACTTGAAATACAAGATATAATTAGTGCGCTGGAAACATAAGTTTCTTTTGGGACACTGGGAAACCTGCGTCCGTCTGCCAGCACAGAATAACTGGAAATAGTGTGAAAAATGATTCTAAGACAGCATTTTTCATTACTATTTGTGCCATGCAAAGCACGGCATGGGGATTTTTATGAGACGGACGTGGTTATGCATGTGATAAAACAGGGAACATAATTTTATCTTTTTCTATACGCTGCAAATCCTCTCCCATAATAAATAAAGTGCAGTCTTCTTCTTTGTGTTCCCTTATCTGGAATTCTTCCTTGCAGACAGGAGTATATCCAGTTACTACTTCTTCCACCCCTTCGCCAAATGATTTGGCAAGACGTCTGGTTTCTATGTATTTCTTTCCAAAAACCTGGTATATATGCAGCACTTTTCCTTCCATATCTGCTGCAACATAAGCACCCTTTTCTGGTATATAGTAAATCCTTTCCCAAAATCCTTCTGCCATCCAGAACTGGTAAAGCCCAGGGTTTTTATCCATATACATTCTGTCATTCTGGTTTGTAAAGCCATCATCATTGCAATAACCTGTTATTGCATTATAAAGCCCCACGCTGTGCCTTTCTTGTGATATGCTGGCTCTTTCCAGGACATAAGGTTTTACGTCCGCCATACCACTGCAAGGCATAAAATATTCATATTCTTTTGAAGGCACAAAACCAAATTTGGGGTAATAATCCAGTACAGTGTCATTTGCAAATAAATATATGCCATCTGTACTGTCCCTGTATTTCTCTAAAATATTTTCCATAATATACCTGTTTAAGCCTTTGCCGCAATATTCACTATCTGTCATAACTGTTCCTAATTGTATATAATTCTTTTTTATACCGCATATATCAAACTGCATAATGTTTACAGAAACATTGGAAACTACACGTTCCCCATCAGACAGTACATGTGGAATATACATTTCTCCCCAGTATCCTGCATTATACCATTCTGTAAAATCAAAACAAAATGTCTTTCTCACAAGTATATTAAATGAATTACGCAGTATATCATTATCCCTTACATTTGTTGAATATATGTAATTTTTATTTCCAATAAACATAACTAACCCCTCCTTAATTTTATATAACAGGCTTGTACTTATTTTTATTTATAGTATAATTAAAAATAACAAAAGAAACAAGTTTCCCAAAGATTTAAACTGCAAAATATAGTATTATTTACAATTATTTAAACTGCCAGGAATGGTATGGAGGTATATTATGACAGAGCTTGAAAAATGTATGTCTGGTAAATACTACAACTGCCATGATAAAGTTTTTCTTGATTTTAAAGAAAAGACAAGAAAACTATTGAAACAGTACAATTCATTAGAATACAGCCAGAAAGAAGAAAAAACAGATATTTTAAAACAAATGTTTGGAAGCATTGGAAGCAATACTTCTGTGGGGCTTCCTTTTATATGTGACTATGGACAGAATATTTATATCGGGAATAATGTATCAATAAATATGAACTGTACATTTGTAGACTGCAATAAAATTATAATCGGGGATAATGTACTTATTGCATCAAATGTACAACTCTACACAGCCACACATCCTGTAGACTTATCAGAAAGGCTTGTGCCTGGCTGGACTCCTGAAAGCGGTGAGTACTTCTGCCGTACTTATGCACTGCCAATAACAATAGGCAATGGCTGCTGGATTGGTGGCGGTGTAATAATACTTCCTGGTGTAACAATAGGCAATGGCTGTGTTATAGGCGCTGGAAGCGTTGTTACAAAAGATGTGCCAGATAATTCACTGGCAGTTGGCAACCCATGCAAAGTAATACGTGGTATTAACCAGTAAAACTGCCAGCTTTTAATTATATAACGGCTTCTGGACAAATGTTATAATTCTTCTTTCTTTGTATGCTTTGTTAAAATAGAATAAAAGGCTGTTTTTCCATCACTAGATGATTTATCAGTATATAATGAAACCAGATCATCATCAACATATTCCATTATGCTTGAAAAGAATGCGGTTTTATTAGACTTATACATTTTGTCCAGATATTTTTTTTGTTCTTTTTTATCTAATTTTGGAAAAAGTGCAGAAAAACCTATAAGGTCTTTATTCTTATAATATTTCCTGGCATAATCCAGTATATCATCCTTTTTTACATAAGTAACACGTGCAATTAATGCTTTCTCCAATACAGGATATGTATCTCCAAGCGAATTGGCAAGACCTCTTATTGCTTTAATTACTTTCTGGTCTTTGGAATATTTTTTTACATTATTGGCGAAACATACAGTAACTAAAGAATTATCTTCTAATGTTATATTTATTTTATTCTTATATGCTTTCTCTGCTCTTGCATTCAGGTTCCAGCCCATTTCCAGGATATAGGAATTATAATAATAGCCCTGCTGCATATAATACATTGTGTAATTATTTGAATTAACTTTTAGATTTATATTTTCTAAATCTTTATGCTTTAATATATCACTTCCTGTATTCCCCTTATCAGTAGCAGCATATACACCAGACAATGAAAAGCTAAAACATATAATTATTGTGATAAACATTGTTGAAAGTTTAATTATACCAGATTTCTTTTTAAAATTCATAATAGCACCTAACCTTTCTTTTAATTGTGCTGCTCCTTCTGTTAAAGTAACAGTACCAGTATTTTTTCTATAAATTCTGCCAGCCCTTGCAAATAAAAGCAGTGTATCACCATATGCCCGTCTCTGCTTTTTATTTAATATGCTTATAACTGCTTCATCACATGAAAGTTCACATGCCTTGTTTATTTCCTTTCCAAGCAGACGTATAAACGGATTAAACCAGTGTATACAAATAACTGTCTGTATAAACCACTTATAAAACATATCTTTACGTTTATAATGTACAAGTTCGTGAAGAAACACAAAAAACAGCCTGTCTTTTTCTATAATATCTGCTGGAATAATAATACATGGATTCCAAAAACCTGTCAGTACAGGCGATGAAACCATAGGGTTAAAATATAATTCTATATTTTTATTAATTCCAAGTTTCTGCCTGCACTCTGCCAGCAATTCCAATATTCCAGTATCCTGTACTTCCTCCTGCGTTACTTTTATATATTTTAAAAATCTTCTATATGTAATTACATTTTTTGCTACAAACACAATTAAAAATACCAGCCATATATAAAATAAACCCTTATATATGAACAATATGCCTTTTAAAATATTATGTAGTAAATTATCTTCACCAGAGTTATCTTCAATCTCATTTTTTATATCCGTTATAATGTTGCTGCCTGTTTCTTCTATTTCTTTATTTTTAACTGCTCCTTCTTTTACTTCACCTGTTATCTCTTTTGTATTTTCCTTATCTGTATTTTTAACTGGTATCTCTTTTTGTACTGTTATATTTCCAGCTATTTTATATAAAAAAACATTAAGGTTATAATGCAAAGATACTGGAAGCAAAAACCTTAATGCCACCAGCAGCAGAATATAATACTGCCAGCACCTGCTAAATATATTTTTATAAAAATGCTTTAATACAAAAATAACCAGTAAAAATAATGTGCCAGATAATGAAAGTGACAATAGAATTTTAATAAATTCAGCCATTATTTTCTTCCCAGAACCTTTCTATCTCCTTTAATTCATCTGCTGAAATAATATCTTGTTGCAAAAGAGTTGATACAAGCCCTTTCACATTACCCTCATATATTTTGTCCACAAAATTACATGTCTGTGCTGCCTGGTACTCCTGTTCTGTTACAAGTGCAATATATTCATTACGCCTGCCAATTTTATCTGTCTTAAGATATCCTTTTGCAGACAGCCTGGAAAGTAATGTAAGCACAGTATTTTTATTCCAGATGCTTTCCCCTTTTTCCAGTTCATCCATAATATATGAATACAAGGCACTTCCACCATTCTTCCAGATAATTTTCATAAGCACAAACTCTGACCCGCTGATTTGTTGTAACATTTTTCCTCCTTTCTATATTAACATATTGTAGGCATAATTATATTAACACACTGTAGGCATAATTTCAATACTTTAGTTAAAAATAATTTAAAACCCATTATTCGGGTAATAAAACATGTGTATATTTTATATCCCCTGGTATCTGTAATTGTTTTAATAATAATAAAATCCCCATAATAAGAATTATAGGGATTTATTAATTACTGCTGTTCTTAAATATATAAATTTGTATACATTCATTACATTTTATTTTTCCATTAGCCAGAATGCTGCTGAATATGGAGGAAGTTCACTTCCACCTCCAAAGTCATGTGGTTCTCCTGTAATCAAGTCTTCTGCCATACCACATCCTGCATCAAAGTGTGCTACATATGGTTTATCAGAAGCATTAATTGCCACAAGTACCCTTTCATCTTCACATGCACGTTCAAATATACACTGGTGGTTTGTAAGGACAACATTACGGTAATTTCCATAATTTAATGCCTTGCTGTGTTTCTTCGCCTTAGCAAGCTTAGAAATCCATTCCGCCAGTTCCCCAAATACAGGATCTTCAAAACATGCACGTAGTGCGGGATCTCCTTCACTTTTAGCCGCCTTTGCGCCCCATTCACTTCCATAATAAACACATGGAATTCCAGGCATTCCAAAATTAAGCGCATAAACAAGCGGCAGATGTTTCTCATTATCCAGATTGCTCGCAATACGGCTTACATCATGGTTATCCACAAAGCTTAACAAATGCATCCCTTTATAAAGTGTCCATTCCTCTGGTCCATACTGTCTTGCAAGTGAATGGCATATTTCAAACATATTCATGCTGTTGAAACTTGAATACAGCCCTTTATAACATTCATAATTTGTAACGGAGTGGCACATTTCATTATTTGCCCACTGCTTATAGTCACCATGCAGTGTTTCACCTACAATGAAAAATTCCTCTTTTAAAGAATCTGTAAACTGCCTTAGCCTCTTTAAAAAGTCTTTGTCAAGGCAATATGCTACATCAAGACGCAGCCCGTCAATTCCAAATTCATCAACCCAGCAGCGTACTGCATCAAAAATATGTTGTATAACTTCTTCATTACGCAGATTCAGCTTTACAAGGTCGTAATTGCCTTCCCATCCCTCATACCATAAACCATCATTATAATTTGAGTTGCCACCAAAATCAATATGGAACCAGTCACGGTACTTTGAACTTTCCCTGTTGGCAAGTACATCCTGGAATGCCCAGAATCCTCTTCCGACATGGTTAAATACACCATCAAGCACTACTTTTATGCCTTCCTTATGAAGCTCTTCACAAACTTTAATAAAATCATCATTACTCCCTAACCTGCAGTCAATCTTCTTAAAATCCCTTGTATTATATCCATGTGTATCAGACTCAAACACAGGTGAAAAATATATAGCATCAGCCCCCAGCTTCACAATATGTGGAATCCAGTCAATAACCTTTAAAATACGGGGTTTCTCCTCCCCGTCATTCTCAAATGGCGCTCCACAGAATCCCAATGGATAAATCTGATAAAATACACTTTCGTATGCCCACATAATATTGCCCTCCTTTTTTGTAAATTATCTGTACCACTTTGTAGTATACTGCAAATTTCCAGTTACATCAATGAATTATTCTAAAACATTCACATCCGTTTCATTTTGCAATTTTCATTTACTTTTATTATGGTATAATATATAATTTATACAGTATATAAATAAAGGAAACAATAGTTAATGAATAAGTACTTTGAAGAATATACCATCCAGCTAAAAACAAAAAACTATTTGAAATGGAGCAGGTTTACCAGGAGCAGTTTCCTGCCTTTGTCCCCATTTCCAGAAACATTTCGATGAAGTGTGTGAAAATATTATAAAGCTGCAACAGGAAGGTATTCTTAATGAAATTTCATATCTGGAATATACATTTGAAGATTTTTCTGGTAAGGAACAAATTATATTGGAGGGAAACAATGTTATACTGGAACTGGAGAATGCTTAAATTAATTTATAATATAAAGAAAATTATCATTTTTTGCCTCCTGTCTGCTTTTCTTACAGGATGTTCACAATCCAATAGCATAAAAGAGCCACAGACTACTATTAATGAAAAAACTATGCAGCTAGTGCAGGAAGCAGAGGAGAAAAAACTATCAGAATTATATGACTGGGATAAAGCAAAAATTCTATTGGACTGGAATTATCCAAACTTTGGATATGGTCTTATCCAGCAAAACAAGTACTATGTTTTTTACCCTGATGATGGCAATAAAATTGTAAGAATCAATAAATCAGATGGTGAAAAAAAAGTTATTTATAATTCCAAATTTAATAAAGAATTGGATTTGCATTACTGTCTGGCAGATGACCGGTTATATATTGAAGATTTTGGTAATATTTATTCCTGTGATTTTGAAGGAAATAATACAAGTAAAATTATATCCCGCAAAAAATTAAAAAGACAGGTTGTTGCTATAAAGGGTAACGGATGGCGGACAGGAGGGGCAGAATGTTTATATTTTTACAAGAATGACTTGTATTTTATATCCTACTTCTATATGTGGAAATTGGATTTATCAACAAAAAAAGTTTCAAAAATATCAAAATATGCTACCTTTGGGGGGTGTTTTTGTGACAATGCATTATTTTATACGGATTTTTCAAGAAGGGGAGCTTTTAAAACAGATATTAGTACAGGAAAGAGCACACCGGTTCTAAGAACTAATAAGAATAGTGACAACCCAAAATATTATGAAGGAATTACAGAATCAGATGGAAAAATATATTATATACAGCTGCAGACTGTGAAAAAACCTGTCCTTTATATGTACCGCGATGGGAAAGATGATAAAAAAATATGTGATTTTAATGTACCAAGTGCAGCCGTGTGTTCAGTAAAATGTGATTCAGGAAAAATAATCCTTGAATGTGGTCCCTTTGAAGATAGTGATTACATTGTCATTACATATGACGTAAAATCAGCCTCCACCAAAAAAATAGAAATGCCAAAAAATTTTTATGCAGCTGTATATGCTCCAGATGATATGCTGTTTTATGCTGTAGATGGCAAAAATGATGAATATCTTTCATATCTATGTTATGATTAAATCAAAGAAATTACTGATAAATACAAATGGTGCAAGCATCAGAAAATGGAATAAATGTTATAAAGGGGGGCATAAAATGTTTAAATTTGTTTTAAAAAATAACATAAAGAAAAACATTACAAAGGAAATTATTGTTTTTTGTCTCCTTTTTGCTTTTCTTACAGGATGTTCACAACCCAAAAACATAAAAGAGCCACAGACTATTACCAATGAAAATACGGTCCAGCCAGCTCAAGAAGCAGAGGAGAAAACTATCAGAATTATATAATTGGGATAAAGCAAAAATTCTATAAATTTTATCACGATACTACAATCTAAAAAGTACACGTTATTGTTCTTGCTATTTTCCTTACTTGCAAATTACAGATGCATCTATGAACAGTACATTCTTTATTCCTTTTAAAACGGGGACGTATCTGCTTAAAAAATAAAAGACGATAACATATAATATAAAATTTCACGCAAAAAAAACTGATTTAGAAAATTGTTTTCTCCATGCAGTATCAGAAATATTAGAAATACCAAATACACAGGCTACAAAAGCTAAAATACGGAAAGAAATTTTTGAACAGGCATACAAAAATAATATTTTTAACAAATCTGCAGAAAAATTAATTCCACGTTTTCTTTATATCACACCTGTTTTATTAGCCAGTTCATCCAGATCTTTTGGCAGATGTGGTAAATTTTTTGTATTCCATTTTTCCAGAATAAACGCATGAACGGAAATCATTGCAAAAAAGGTACATTTTTTGTTCAATTTTATACTGTGATTTTGATACAAAATAACCGAATCACTTAAAATTAAGATGTTCTGTTATAGTATTGCAATAAAACCGAAAATATGTTCTTGTTAATTTTGCTAAATATTATCAGATAATTTGCTCTTTTTTTGATCATGCGTTTATTCTGATTAAAAAGCAGAAACCACTTTACTTTCACATGCAATTATGTATATAATACAAATGTTTGTTCGTAATTTTGTTTTAGAATGGAGATTTTTATGAGTGAATATACTGGAAAAGAAATTGTAATTTTAGAAGGCCTGGAAGCCGTCCGCAAGCGTCCAGGCATGTATATAGGTTCTACAGGACCACGCGGCCTGCACCACCTTGTCTGGGAAATCCTTGACAACAGCATAGATGAACAGCTTGCAGGCTTCTGCAGTGAAATACATATTACAATGCAGAAAGATGGTGGTATCCGCATTAAAGATAATGGACGTGGCGTGCCAGTTGACATACATCCTTCAAAAAAAACCGCTACTATACGCGTAGTATATACAATACTTCATGCAGGTGGCAAATTTGGCAATTCTGCATACAAAGTTTCTGGCGGTCTTCATGGCGTAGGTTCATCTGTTGTAAACGCGCTGTCTACACATATGATTGTAGAAGTCCACAGAAATGGTCTTATTTACCGTGATGAATATAAAAATGGCGGGCATCCTGTAACAGTACTTAATGAAGATGGCTCTCTTGAACCTTCTGGCAAATGTGCCAAATCAGATACAGGAACTACTGTTACATTTTACCCTGACCCTGAAATCTTTGAAACAACAGAATTTAAAGCTGATGTTATTAAAAAGAAACTTAAAGAAACGGCATATCTTAATAAGAATTTAAAACTAGTATTTACAGATGAAAATACAGGTGAAGAGAAAATTTATCTGGAAAAGGACGGGATTAAAAGTTTTATAAACTATATTAACCGTGATGCCCAGGTTCTACACAGCGAACCAGTATATATTGAAGGTACAAGCGGGGATATTGAAGTTGAAGCCGCATTCCAGTATACATCAAACTTTTCTGAACAGATTAACCCATACTGTAACAGGATAAATGTTGTTGATGGTGGTACTCTTGTTACTGGCTTTAAAACAGCACTTACACGCGTTATGAACCAGTATGCAAGGGAACTAGGCGTACTTAAAGATAAAGATGGGAATTTCGATGGAAAAGATATAAGGAACGGGCTTGTTGCAATTATTTCTATAAAACATCCTGACCCGCAGTTTGAGGGGCAGACCAAGACAAAACTTGGCAACACTGATGCCAAAACTGCTGTTGAAGACGTATTTGGTACTGAAGTAGAGCGTTTCTTTGATAAGAATGTTGACATCCTGCGTACAATCCTCGATAACTCACTTAAATCCTATAATGCACGCAAAGCAAGTGACAAAGCCCGCAATGCTGTTTTAAAGCAGTTAAATGATGTTGATACAAAAAGCAAACTGGCTGCATGTACTTCAAGGAAACCAGAAGAATGTGAGGTTTATATTGTCGAAGGTGACTCTGCCGGCGGCACCGTCAAGACAGCAAGGAACAGGCATACCCAGGCAGTCCTGCCGCTAAGAGGTAAAATACTTAATGTAGAAAAAGCAACCCTTGAAAAAATACTGCTGAATAATGAAATAAAATCAATGATAGCCGCATTTGGATGTGGCATTGGTGATGAATTTGATATAAGCAAACTGCGCTATGACAAAATTATAATACTTACTGATGCTGATGTTGACGGCGCACATATAAGTACACTTCTTCTTACATTTTTCTACAGGTTTATGCCAGAACTTATATACTCTGGCAAAATATACAGAGGGCTTCCGCCACTTTATAAAGTTGACTATACAAACGGTAAAAAGAAAAATTCCGAATATATTTTTAATGATTTTGAACTTGAAAAGTTCAGAAAAAATAAGAGTAATAAAATCACTGGCATACAGCGTTATAAAGGGCTTGGTGAAATGGATGCAGAACAGCTCTGGGAGACAACACTTGACCCTGAAAGCCGGGTGCTTGCACAGATTTCCATTAGTGACAGCGTAGATGCAGACGAAGTGACAACAACACTTATGAGCAGCAATGTACCGCCACGCAGGCAGTTTATAATGGAAGAAGCCAGATATGCAAATCTTGATATATAGAATTATATAACCAGTACATTAATATCTACGATAAAGAAAGATAGTGAAGGAGTGAAAAGTAGTGTGAAAAATGCAAAAACAGCATTTTTCATTACTATTTGTGCCATGCAAAGCACGGCATGGGGATTTTTGTAAAGTTTGTGCCTGCGCGCTGCTTGCCACAAACTTGTATTATGCGTAAAAAGCAGCGCAGAAATGAGGGAAATTATGAAATATAATGAACAGCCTGTAATACAACTGGATTTTTCAGAAGAAATGCGTAATTCTTACCGTGATTATGCGGTAAGTGTAATTATTGCAAGAGCGCTTCCAGATGTGAGGGACGGGCTTAAGCCTGTACAACGGCGTATACTTTATGCAATGAATGAGCTTTCACTTGACCCTGGCAAACCACACAGGAAAAGTGCACGTATTGTTGGTGATACAATGGGTAAATACCACCCGCATGGTGACAGTTCCATATATGACGCACTTGTACATATGACAGAAGAATATTCGCTGTCTATACCACTTGTAGACGGGCATGGCAATTTTGGCTCTATTGATGGTGATGGCGCTGCTGCCATGCGTTATACAGAAGCAAGGCTTTCACATGGTGCAATGGCGCTTCTTGGCAACCTGGATAAAGGTCTTGTGCCATTTGGCCCGAATTTTGATGAAAGCGAAAAAGAACCACTTGTACTGCCTGCAACAATTCCTAACCTGCTTATAAACGGAACTACAGGCATTGCAGTTGGAATGGCTACTAACATGCCTCCACATAACACTTCTGAAGTAATAGATGGCATTATTGCATTTATGGATAACCCGGAAATATCCACTAAAGGGCTTATGAAATATATAAAAGGCCCTGATTTCCCAACAGGGGCTACAATCATAAACTCTGATGACCTTTTTAATATTTATGATACAGGAGAGGGCAAAATCAAAATACGTTCCAAAGTTGAAATTGAAGACAGTGATTATGGGCGCAAAAATATTGTAATAACAGAAATCCCTTATACAATTGCAGGTAATAAGACAAAACTACTGGAAAGCCTTGCTGCACTTGCCAAAGATAAAGTATTTGATGAAATATATGATGTAAGGGATGAATCATCAAAAGAGGGAATACGTATTATCGTAGAAGTAAAAAAAGACAGGGATACACATAACCTCTTAAACGGGCTTTACCAGAAAACATCACTGGAAGATACATATGGTGTAAATATGCTTGCAGTTAAAAACAAACAGCCAGTAACATTTACACTTAAAGGACTTATTAATGAATTTGTCACATTCCAGGAAGAACTTTATACAAAAGAATACAGGCATCTGCTTGACAAGGCAAATGACAGGCTTGAAATTGTTGAAGGCCTTATAAAAGCAACTGATGTAATTGACCTTATAATAGAAATCTTAAGAGGCAGCAACTCTGTGAAACAGGCTAAGGAATGCCTTACTAAAGGAAAAACAACAGATATAAAATTCAGGACAAAGAAATCAGAAAAAGAAGCAGCACGCCTTGATTTTTCAGAAAGGCAGGCAGAAGCAATATTAACAATGCAGTTAAGCAAACTTATAGGGCTTGAACTTCTGAAACTGCACCAGGAAAGCAATATGCTTATAACCAATATCACTAATTACAAGAAAATACTGGGCGACATTAACGAATTACACAAAGTTATTAAAAAAAGGCTTAAAACATATAAAAAGCAGTTTGGCAGGGAAAGACGCACCGCCCTTGACAATATAGGCAATACAAAATATGTTGAAGAAATCAGGGAAGAAACAATATATGTAGTAATAGACAGGTTTGGCTACTGCAAATCACTTGATGAAACAAGCTACTCACGCCTTGCCCCTGAAACCCTTAATGAATACATACATATAATTCCAATAAAGAATACAGGAAAACTATGTATATTTTCTTCCTCTGGCTCAATGTACCAGATAAAAGCCATGTCCATACCTAAAACCCGGAGCCGTGACAAAGGCGTACTTATACAGAACCTTTGTAAAATAGGCAGAGATGATATAATAACATATATAGCATATGACGATTTATCAGAATCACAGCTTTTATTTGTATCAAAGTCAGGATATGTAAAACTTGTATCAGGAATAGAATTTGAAACAAACCGCTCTGTAATAGCATCAACAAAACTTGAAAAAGAAGATACACTTATATGTGTACAGCCAGTTACAGTAGAAGAAAGCATAGCAGATAACAGAAACATACTAATGGTAACTGAAAAGGGTTCTGTACTTTTATTCCCGTTAAACCAGACAGATGAATTTAAGAAGACAAGCAAAGGGCTTAAAGGTATATCGCTTGCCAAAGGGGATATGCTTGCGTATGCCTGTATAACCTCACCAGAAGATACGGATATAGAATTTAATAATAAGCATTACAACCCACAAAAAATAAAGCTAAAAAACCGGAATGATAAACCTGTTAAAATAAAATTGTGATAATTTCCAGTTATCTTTTGCTGGTGGACGGACGCAGGGTTTTCTACGTGTCCAGGCTGTAATATCCACTCCAGGGCACGCTTCCGCTACGATGGCATACGCAACGGCGCATAAAATCCTTATGTTACAAAAAATTAACATTTTTTGTAACATAAGGATTTAAACGCCGGCGATGCCAAAGTGCCCCTGTCATGGAATATTACAGCCTGGACAACTGCAAACCTGCTGTCCACTGGCACAATCAATTGATAATATAACTAGAAATAGTGGGTGTGGAAATTTATTCTGGCATACGTAAAATACAGGAATACTATTTATACAATTTCATTGTTTTCTTAGTTATACTTCCCCTCCAATTTCCAGTTATCTTATTCTGGGTTTTATTGCAAATTTACAGTGACAGGTTTCAGGTGCCAGATGCCAGTAATATTCCATAAAAGGGGTACTTTGGCATCGCCGGCATTTAAGTTCCTGTGTCACAGGAGAAATGTAAGTTTCTTTTGGGACACAGGGACTTTATGTGCCGCTGCGTATGCCATCGTAGCGGAAGCGTACCCCTGTATGGAATATTCTGGCTCTGGCACCTGAAACCGTCCGTTTATCACAAAACACAAGATAACTGGAAATTATCTTATGCTTTAACTGTAGTTTCTGTATCTTCTTCTTGTGCTGCTTCTTCCTCACTGCTGTCTTCTTTCTCCATATCCAGTGTTACATATTCCCTGTCATCGGGCTCTTCTTCGTCATCAATATCATCAAAGTCCCCGTCAAAATCATCATCAAAATCTTCATCTTTGCCAATTACATCAACACCAAAGACTTTCTTAAGCAAATACACTACTCCGCATACAGTTCCTGCTACTGCTGCTGCTCCTGCTACAAATTTAATTACTTTTTTCATGTTAATGGTTTCCCCCTTTATTTTAAAAATTTTATTCAGCATTTATTGTTTTATTTGGTTGTGAGTTTATGTGTAATATGGAATAAATATGGGTCAAGGTCTTTTGTCATTGACAACGCTTCCTGTATGTCAAAGTCCACAAATTCACCGCCCCTGTACCCTACAATGCGGTTTGTCTTACCCTCACAAAGAAGTTCAACTGCCTTTGTTCCAAGTGCAGATGCATATACCCTGTCTTTACATGTAGGATTTCCACCACGCTGTATGTGTCCAAGCACTGTTGCCCTTGTTTCTATTCCTGTTGCAAGTTCTATAAGCTTTGCCATCTCTGTTGAACTTCCAACACCCTCTGCATTAACGATAATATGGTTCTTCTTGCCAAGCCTGCGCCTGTCTAAAATCTTGCCTATTATTCTCTGGATGTCACCATGATATTTTTCTGTTGTAAGTATATACTCAGCACCACTCGCTATGCCAGTCCAGAGTGCGATATGCCCTGCTGTACGCCCCATTACTTCTACAATAGAACAGCGCTCATGTGATTCTGAAGTATCCCTTAACTTGTCAATAGCCTCCATAGCTGTATTAATGGCTGTATCAAAGCCAATCGTGTATTCTGTACATGCTATATCAAGGTCAATAGTCCCTGGTACGCCTACTGTGTTAATGCCATGCTCTGCAAGCCTGCTTGCACCATTAAAAGAACCATCACCACCAATTACTACCACCCCGTCAATTCCATGTTTGCGGCATATATCTGCGCCTTTCTCCTGGTATTCTTTTTTCTTGAATTCAAGGCAGCGTGCAGTATAAAGAATAGTCCCGCCAGTCTGGATTATATCAGAAACTGAAAGATTGTTCATATCAACTATATCTTCTTCCAATAAGCCTGCAAACCCATGACGTATACCCTTTATATTTAAACCACATGAAATACCTGTACGTACAACAGCACGTATGGCGGCATTCATTCCAGGGGCATCTCCCCCGCTCGTTAATACACCAATAGTTTTCACTGCATAACTCATAATACCCTCCTCATCTCACAAAAGTAAAGTCAATGTTACTATGGACAGCCAATTAAATCCGAGGATTTTTGGCATGTTTTGTGCCAAAAATACAAGTTTTATGGCGCCATTTTGCATGATTTTTGCAAAATGTGTGCATTACAGTGCTGGCCAGCACTGTATGTTACTATGGACAGCATAGCTGTGAATAGTAACAAGTAAATATTTCCATATATAAAATTGTACGATAAAATGGATTATTTTTCAATACTCTTTTCTTTTATTGCAACTGCGTTTTCGCCAAATTCTTCAAGAACCCTGTCTTTTACTACTCTTCTCGCATCAGTACACCTGCTTTTAGGCAGCTTTTTGATAAGTTTTTCTTTTGTAAGGTAAATACATATAGTATCATTGCCATCATAAGGCATTGTTTTCTTATACAGAAGGCTTTCATTTGCCTGGAATTCTTCTTTGTCTGCAAACCTTATCCAGAGCTCACATGGCACCTTGTTAAATGGTATTATATCCTGGCATATAACTTTGCCTGCCCTGTCCTCTTCTATATTTGCCCTGCCTTTTATGAATACTTTGGAATCCAGTTCAAGCAGTTCTTTCTTCTTCTCATAAGAATTAGGAAATACCACAACTTCAACAGAGCCATATAAATCCTCAACTGTAATAAATGCCATAGTAGTGTTTTTCCTTGTTATTTTAACACTTTTGGCAGTAACCAGACCTCCTATTATTACATTTTCCCCATCATACACCTTTGCCATACCTGTATCTTCTTCATCGGATATAAAATCCATTGAATTTCTTGTACAGTTTTTTTCCATAAGACCTGTATAGTCTTCAAGCGGATGGCCGCTTATATATATGCTTAATGTCTCCTTTTCAAATGCAAGCAGTTCTTCCTTGTCATATTCTGGCACATCAGGGAATTTTACCTCATTTGCATGTTCAAACCCTGTATCTGCCATATCAAAAAGTGAGAGCTGGCCTGCTACAATATCCCTTTTCTCATGGTTCACGCTATCAATAATTGAACCAAAAACCATCATTTTCTGCCGCCTGTTTCCTGGCAGGCAGTCAAATGCGCCAGATTTTATAAAATTTTCTATAGTATGGCGGTTTGCCTCCTTGGAAGTCATTCTTGTAATAAAGTCCTGCATTGAAGTAAAATCACCGCCCCGTTCCCGCTCTGCTTTTACTTCATCAATTACAGGCGTGCCAATTCCTTTTATTGCAGACATGCCATACATTATTTTGCCATCTGAAACATGGAACTCGCCATAACCCTTGTTAATATCTGGTGGTATTATCTCTATGCCCATCTGGCGGCATGTCATAATATATGAAAGCACTTTACCCGGGTTTGCTTCAACAGATGTAAGCAGTGCTGCCATAAATTCAACAGGATGGTAATATTTAAGATATGCTGTCTGGTATGCAACTACTGCATATGCCGCAGCATGGGATTTATTAAATGCATATTTTGCAAAATCAATCATTTCATCATAAATTTTATTTGCAATATTTTCTGGTATTCCATTAGCAATACAGCCTTTAACCCCTTCTTCTTCATTGCCATATACAAAGTTCCTGCGCTCAGCCTCCATAACTTTCGTTTTTTTCTTAGACATTGCCCTGCGTACAAGGTCGCTGCGCCCAAAACTGTATCCCGCAAGGTTTCTTACTATCTGCATAACTTGTTCCTGGTATACAATACATCCATATGTAGGCGCAAGTATAGGTTCAAGCTGCGGGCAGTCGTACGTTATGCTTCCGCTCCTCTCTTTTCCTTCAATATATTTAGGTATAAAGTCCATAGGCCCTGGACGGTAAAGTGATATTCCTGCTATAATATCTTCCATATTGCGCGGCTTAAGTTCTTTTATAAACTGCTTCATACCAGCACTCTCAAGCTGGAATACTCCTTCTGTCCTTCCTGTGCTTAACATGTCAAATACATTTTTATCGTTATAGTCTATTTCCATGTTATAGACTCCGCCAAGGCCTGCCATAGTGGCAGCATCATTAATAACTGTAAGAGTACGAAGTCCCAGGAAATCCATTTTGAGCAACCCTAATTCTTCAAGTGTAACCATTGTGTACTGTGTCGTTATAGTGCCATCTGATGCTTTTGAGAGTGGTACAAACTCGTCTACAGCCTCAGGGCTTATAAGCACACCGGCGGCATGCATTGAAGTGTGGCGTGGCAGCCCTTCAAGCCTTCTTGCCATGTCTACCAGCTTCTTTGCCTGTGCATCTTCATTATAAACCTGGCGGAACTCAGGGTTTGAATTTAATGCCTTATCTATTGTAATTCCAAGTTCCATAGGAATTGACTTGGCAATAACATCCACATAATTATACGGAAGGTCAAGAACCCTTCCAACATCACGTATAACATTCCTTGCGGCAAGCGTTCCAAATGTAACTATCTGTACAACATGGTCCCTGCCATACTTATTCATAACATACTCTATTACTTCAGGCCTGCGTTCATAACAAAAATCTATATCAATATCAGGCATTGTAACACGTTCAGGGTTTAAAAAACGTTCAAAAAGAAGGTCATACTGGACTGGGTCTATATTAGTTATGCCAAGCGAATAAGAAACTATGCTTCCCGCCGCTGAACCCCTTCCAGGCCCTACACTTATGCCATTGTCCCTTGCATATTTTATAAAATCCCATACTATAAGAAAGTAATCTGTAAAACCCATCGTATTTATTGTATCAAGCTCATATGCAAGCCTTTCTTCCAGTTCCTCCGGGGGGTTTTTATATCTTTCATAAAACCCTTCTTTACAAAGTTTTTCTAAATATTTTTCTGATGTAAAGCCTTCTGGTACATCAAACCGCGGCAGTTTATAATTGCCAAACTCTATTTCCACATGGCACCTTTCTGCTATTAACCCTGTATTCATCACAGCTTCTGTTGCATATGGAAATAATTCAAGCATCTGCTCTTCTGATTTTAAATAATACTGGCCGCCATCATAACGCATACGGTCTGTATCCTGTACCTTTTTCTGTGTCTGTATGCATAACAGTATATCATGTGCTTCTGCATCCTCCGCCATAATATAATGCACATCATTAGTAGCAACAAGCTTAATCCCTGTTTCCTGGCTTAACCTTAAAAGCGCCTGGTTTACTGTTGCCTGCTGTGGTATTCCGTGGTCCTGGAGTTCAAGGAAAAAATTGTCCTTTCCAAATATCTTTTCCAGTTTTAATGCTTCTTCCCTGGCTTTTTCATAAGAACCATAAAGCACAGAAGAAGCCACTATACCTGCAAGGCATGCACTAAGTGCTATAATTCCTTCATGGTACTTTTCAAGCACTTCATAGTCAACCCTCGGTTTATAATAAAAGCCTTCTGTAAACCCTCTTGAAACTATTTTCATAAGGTTAGCATAACCTGTATTATTCTCCGCAAGCAGCACAAGGTGGTTATAACGCCCTTCACCTTTTAATAACTCCCTGTCAAATCTTGAACCCGGGGCAACATAAACCTCACACCCTATTACCGGGTTTATCCCTGCGTCTTTAGCAGCACGGTAAAAATCAATTACGCCATACATATTTCCATGGTCAGTAATTGCCAGATGTTCCATGCCAAGTTCTTTTGCCCTTATTGCAATCTCTTTGATTTTGCATGAACCATCAAGCAGTGAATACTCTGTATGTACATGCAGGTGTGTAAATCCCATAAAACAAACCTCCTTCCCTTGGCTGGTAAGCTTAAAACAGGGCTGTGCATTATATAAATGCAACAACCCCATTATAAAACCAGCTATATATATCTTTTATGTAACAGATATTACCAGACAGAAACTGCAAAATGCCTCCTCTTAATATAATTCAGGCATTTGCAGCACTAAGGTATTTAACAATATCTGTCATTGCATTTTCTTCATCATCACCATTTGCAGATACTACTACCTCTTCACCTGCAGAAAGTCCCAATGTCATCATTCCCATAATGCTTTTAGCATTCACCTTTCTATTTTCACATTCAACATAAATACTGCTGTTATACTGGCTTGCTACCTGTACAAGTACAGCTACTGGCCTGGCTTCAAGGCCATTCTGAATCTGAATTTTTATTTTCTTTGTAACCATTGCGTATTTTCCTCCTTTTAGCAGGGCAGCGGCTTATCTGCCAGCTTCCTCCCTCATTTGATTTGCAATATCACTTAATTTGCGCAGACGGTGGTTGACCCCTGATTTGCCAATAGGCCTGCCCAGCATCCTTCCTAGCTCCTGTAGCGGGCTTTCCGGATATTCAAGGCGCAGCATGGCTATTTCTTTAAGACCCTCCGTCAATTGTCCAAACCCCATATTACATTGGATATATTTAATATCCTCTATCTGCCTGGCAGCAGCAGTAACAGTTTTACCTATATTGGCTGTTTCGCAGTTTACCTGCCTGTTTACTGAATTGCGTACTTCTTTAACTATCCTTACATTTTCAAAATCCATTAATGCAATATGTGCCCCTGTTACATTAAGGAAATCTACTATTTGTGAACTTTCTTTTATATATACCACATAATATTTCTTTCTTTCGATTATTTTGGCATCAATCATAAAAGAAGATATAATTCCACGTATCTGTCCAGCAAGTCTGTCTGAAAGAACTGCAATTTCAAGATGGTATGCTTTCTCAGGGCTTGACACTGAACCGGCCGCCATAAATGCGCCCCTTAAAAAAGCCCTTTTGCAGCATGTATTTTGTACAAGCAGGTTATGGACTTCTGATAAGCTGCCCCATTGCCCCCTCTGCCCATTTATTATCTTTACAGCCTGCAATATATTTAAAACATCATGCTTCCTGGTTACATAGACAGAATAACTTCCTGTACCAGCCTGCAAATTATGGCGGCGCACCATAATTTCTATCTTAGCACGAAATGTTTTCCTTAATAAGATATAAGATTTTTGTGCTACTGTCAAGTTTTCAGTCTGTATTTTAATATAAATATCCCCGTTTCCATACCTTTTAACATGTCCTGCCAGTATAAACAAAGCTGCAAACTCTGCAATACAGCAATGCCTTGCCTGGCTTTCATGCCTCCTTAGCTCCTCTTTTACTTCACTTGAAAACGACATACCACCCACCTCACACGTATTTACATCCTTCCCGCATCACGGTGTTCAACTTTAACGCCATATGGCAATTTCTTCATATCTTTTGAAAGGGCATTGGCTATAGTAACTGACCTGTGCCTGCCACCTGTACACCCTATACTTACAACAAGCTGGTTTTTGCCCTCTATAATATAATTAGGGATAAGGAACCTTAACATCTCAAATAGTTTCTTTTCAAATATCCTTGCATTCTCTGAGTCCATAACATAATCATACACTTCCCTGTCATTACCTGTAAGAGCCTTTAACTCAGGTATATAAAAAGGATTTGGCAGGAAACGCACATCAAATACAAGGTCTGAATCTGCTGGTATGCCATACTTAAACCCAAATGATAGTATGGTTATAAAAAAGTTTTCGTATTCCTCATTATCAAGGAATATTTTGTCAACTTCTTTTTTTAAATCCCTTATCAGCATATGACTTGTATCTAAAATATAGTCCGCACTTTTTTTAATAAATGCAAGTTCCTGCCTTTCAGCTTCAATTGCCTTGTCAACACGCCCCTGCAAAGCAAGTGGATGGTTCCTGCGTGTTTCCTTATACCTTTTAACAAGCACACTGTCCTCAGCCTCTAAAAATATTATCTCATATCTGTAGCCATTTTCTTTCATTTCTTCAAGTATGCCACCAAACTCTGAAAGACCTTGCAGGTTTCTTATATCAATGCCTATTGCCGCCCTGTCTATTGAAGCGCTTTCTTCAAGTACAATCTTTGTAAGCTTAGGTATAAGGCGTACTGGCAGGTTATCAACACAAAAATAGCCTATATCTTCAAGCATTTTCATAACAGAACTCCTGCCTGCACCAGACATTCCTGTAACTATAACAAATCTCATAGAAATCCACCTTTATTTTAACATTATATAACAAGCCTTTAAAAACCGGTTCCTTAAATAGCGGCTCTGCGGCTGGCTTATTCTACTGGCTCCTGGTTATAATTATAATATCTTAACTTCAAGTTCCATTTCAACACCAGAATGTTTCATAACTTCTTCTTTTACATGGTTTATAACATCCATAGCCTGTTTAAATGTCCCATTACCAACATTTACAACAAAACCACTATGTTTGCCAGATACCATTATATCACCACAGCGGTATCCTTTAAGCCCTGCCTCTTGTATAAGCTGGCCTGCAAAATGCCCTTCTGGGCGTTTAAATGTGCTGCCGGCACTACCATGTTCCAGTGGCTGCTTTTCCCTGCGTTTCTGGTTTAATTCTTTCATCCGCCCAAGAACCTGTTCCCTGTTACCACTTTCAAACGCAAACAATGCATCAAGCACAACCATGCCTTCTTTTTGTATAATGCTGGTTCTGTATCCCATATCAAGCATATTTTTATTTAATACCATTATACTGCCATCACTTGTAATAACACGCACGCCCTCCAGTATATCACGTATTTCCCCGCCATATGCACCTGCATTCATAGCAACGGCACCACCAAGTGTGCCAGGTATACCACTTGCAAATTCAAACCCTGCCAGGCCATTTTCACCTATGGCATTTGCAAGCCTGGAAAGCAGTATGCCGCCGCCTGCATGTACAAAATTTACAGGTTTCAAAAAAGAAACATCAGACAAATAGCCGTTATCCATAAAAAACTGTACCACATCACTGCCGCCTGCATGATATATATTAACCTCATCAAGCCTTTGAATAACACACGCCTTGTTATCTATATTGCCCTTAACAATATTACTGTCTTTAATCCCTCTTGTAGAAACGACAATCCCCCTGTACCCTTCATCATGCACAAGAAGATTGCTCCCGTTGCCCATTATAAAATACTTGCAATTCTCCTTTTGCAGATACTTCACAATATTTATAAAATCCTCAATATAACAGGTTTCAATATAATAATCCGCTGGCCCGCCAATGTGGAATGTAGTATGCAGTGACATTGGTTCATCTTTTTTTATCTCAGAATTTCTGGCTATCTCTTCTAATATATCTGCCTGGAACATAGAACCCTCCTGCTTATACAAAAGACTTATTTCCCATATTAGTTAAAAAACCTCTCCGCACTTTGTACGAAAAGGTTTTGGAAACGTGCGCGAGAAGATTCGAACTCCCGGCCTTCTGATCCGTAGTCAGACGCTCTATCCAGCTGAGCTACGCGCACATACTTATTTATGATACCAATTTATCAGCACCGAACGAATAGAAGTATACTATATATCAATTTAAAATGCAAGTGTTTTTTTGAAAAAAATTACATTTTTTGTAACAATCCGTTACTATTCACAGTCCAGTAAAAGATATATCATTCCGCAAGCTTGTTTGCAGGAATGTATATATCTTTTACTGGACTGCGAAAGCTGTCACTCCAC
>JAAWKM010000216.1 GCA_022797375.1 Lachnospiraceae bacterium | reverse complement strand
GAATAAATGCTGTTATATAGTATGTGTAACCTGCCACTGCAAATTTATAATAAAACCCAGGATAATAAAATTAACAGTTTCCAGTTATATTATTCATTTTGCCAACAGACAGCAGGTTTCATGTGTCCAGGCTAAACATTATTTCATGACAGGTGCACTTTGGCACCGCCGGCGCTTGAATCCCGTACTTTGGGATTTTATGCGCCGCTGCGTATGCCAACGTAGTGGGAACGTGCCCTGGAATGGAATAATTTAGCATGGACATGGAAAACCTGTGTCCGTTATTATTATCCAGTCTTACAGCTTAATAGTAACATAGCAGTGCTTTCATGCCAGGTACTGTAAAACTACATTACCATGCGTACTTCTGTTACATCAGACAGTTTTTCTGCTGGTATATAATTATCTTCCTGTTTCTCCCCGTTTATATAAAATTCTTTAAATCCAGCTTCTGCCCCATCCGGATTTTCAATTTTAATTACAACTTTCTTGCCACGGAAGTTTTTCTCCATTGTAAATTCTTTCCATTCTGATGGAACTGAAGGTGCAATACGCAATCCATCTAAATCAGGACGTATTCCGCATATTCCTTCTACACATCCTACCATACATGTTGAGGCTGTGCCTGTAAGCCAGTGTACATGTGAGCGTCCATGGAACGGGCTTTCATCACCTTCCGTATACTGTCCATGTACATAAGGCTCAAGTTTACGTATTTCTGCCTGGTCATTCTGTGATGATGGTGAACTTTCTTCAAAATACATAAACGCCTTATTTCCGTGTCCCATAAGTGCCTCTGCAAGTATAAGCCATCCCTGTGTCTGTGAGAAAATACCACCATTCTCTTTTGTTGAAGGAGGGAACAGTGCAGCCAGTGCGCCATCAAAGTAATGGTCTACATAAGAAGGTGACATTACCTTTGCACCATATGCAGTATTTAATTCCCTTTCTACAGAAGCCATTGCAAGTTCTGCCTGTTCATCAGTTGCAAGCCCCGATATAACAGCCCATGTCTGTGGATTTAACCACATGCTTGCCTCTGGGTCTTTCTTGGAACCAATAAGTTCCCCTGTTTCTTTAAAACCACGGTTAAAACGGTCATCTTCCCACCACAGGCTGTTAATTTTATCTCCAATTTCTTTCTGTGTCTTATCAAGATAAGCTATATACTCCGTATCCAGCTTCTTTTCAGCAAACTTACGCATAATTGTAAATGCATAGTATAACTGCAAGGCAACAAATGATGACTCTCCCTGTGCCCCAAGACGCAGGCAGTCGTTCCAGTCTGCATGTAATCCAGCAGGCAGCCCATGTGGCCCAAGGTGTTCCATTGAGAAATTAATTGCCCTTTTAAGGTGTTCATAAACTGTTGCTGTTTCTGGCTTATTTGACCATGATATTTCCTCATCTATAAATGCAAGGTTTCCTGTTTCTGCTATATATTTATAAACTGTAGGGAACAGCCACAATGCATCATCTGCACGGTATGCAGGATGCCCTGTTTCACGTACATATGAATCATCATCCGGGGTACCCTCATATCCCGCATTATGGTTAAACTTAACAAGTGGAAGCCCGCCACCATTATCAACCTGTGCAGAAAGCATAAAGCGTATTTTATCAAGTGCTGCTTCAGGGTCTGTGTGTATTACACCTTGTATATCCTGTACAGTATCCCTGTAACCATAACCATTTCTTTCACCACAGTAAATAAATGATGCTGCCCTTGACCATGTAAATGTAAGGAAGCACTGGTATGCATTCCAGGTATTTACCATACTGTTAAATGCTGCACTAGGTGTATTTATCTTAAAATTATCCAGTTTTGAATGCCAGTAATTTTTTAACTCTTCTATTTCTTTATCACAAATTGTTACATCTTCATATGATGCAATAATTTTATCTGCATCAGACTCTTTATATTTACCAAGTATAAAAGCCATTTTCTTTGTTTCACCAGGCGCAAGTTCAAGTGCTGTATGAAGTGCACCACAACTGTTTTCATTATAATTGCAGACGCCGTCACATTCCCCACGTTCTACTGCAACAGGATTGCCATAACTGTGGTACATGCCAAGGAAAGCTTCCTTATCACCATTATAAGATGTAACAGGCTGTCCTGCAAGGCCGAAGAACCTTTCATTGCCATTACTTCCATCAGCGCCTTTATACCAGTTTAAATTAATCTGCTGGTAAATCTTGTTCTTGCGGAAGCTCGTGTTTGAAGTACAAAGTGTATACTGTAAATTTACCTGGTCCTGGTTATAATTATCATCATTTGATAATTCAGCATAGCCAAATACAGAAATCTTCCTTGGCTTATCTGATGGGTTTGACACTTTTACACACCATACTTCATATGCCTTATTTAATGGCACATAATAATTAACTTCTGATTTTATGCATGCATATTCTGTAAACATATTAGTATAAGCTGTACCATGGTCTACCTCGCATGTATATTTGTCTAAATCCTTGCCAACTGGCTGCCATGATGCAGACCAGAAATCACCAGATTCATCATCCCTTAAATAAATATAACGTCCTGGTGTATCATCACTGTTAAAATGGTAACGGAGTATACGCCCATTAGCCCCGCTCTTTACAAAGCTGTACCCGCCTGCATTATTAGAAATAATTGCACCATATTCAGGAGAACCGAGATAATTGCACCAAGGAGCTGGTGTGTCAGGCCTGGTAATTACATATTCCCTGTCTTTTTCATTGAAGTAACCATATTTCATGATATTTTCCTCCTTAAATAAAAATTAATGTATTTAACGATTAAGACTGCCTGTCATGCGCCTCTGGCTGCAGCCATCCCAGTCTTGTATAAATATTACCGTACCAACATGACCTAATTATACGATACCAGCTACTTCAAATACAACAACATTTATTACATTTTTTAACACTATTTTGATATCTGCAATTTTATTCCGGATAATTATAATGTTTCTATAAATTTTAAAAATGCCGCTGTGCCCTTTTCGTCATTCTTAAAGACACCTGCATGTTCAAGCACTTTCTTAAATACTATTCCTATTTCTTTCTGAAGTATTCCTTCAACATTATTTTCATCTATCTGTCCATAACCAGGCCTGAACCCGTCTACCCAGTCTGCATGTTTTGCAAGTTCTTCATCGCTTCTTATATCTTTGCCAGATACAATAAATTCCCCAAGCCTCTTCATTTCATTTTTCAGGCGCGCTGGAAGCACTGCAAGACCCATAACCTCGATAAGCCCTATATTTTCTTTTTTAATATGGTGTAATTCCTGGTGTGGATGGTAAACGCCCAAAGGATGTTCTTCTGTTGTAATATTATTGCGTAGTACAAGGTCAAGTTCAAATTTTCCGTCACGCATACGCGCTATAGGCGTAATGGTATTATGTGGTTCACCATCTGTTTCTGCAAATATAAATGCATCCTCATCTGTATATGCACGCCATTCATCAAGGATATGTGAAGCAAGCTTTACAAGCCTGCCACTATCATTATGGCTTATCCTTATTACTGACATTGGCCAGTTCACTATTCCTGCATTGACATCTTCATAACCTTTTATAGTAATTTCCTGGCGTATTTTTGCCCTTTCCATTGCAAATTCGTAATGCCCGCCCTGGAAATGTTCATGTGTAAGGATTGAACCGCCTACTATTGGAAGGTCTGCATTTGAGCCAATAAAATAGTGAGGGAAAAGCTTTATAAAATCAAAGAGTTTCCTGAATGCAGATTCGTCAATCTTCATTGGTGTGTGTTCTGAATTAAGCACTATACAATGTTCATTATAGTATACATATGGTGAATACTGGAATCCCCACTTGCCACCATCTATTGTAACCGGGATAATACGGTGTGTTTCCCTTGCAGGGTGGTCAAGGCGTCCTGCATAACCTTCGTTTTCAACGCAAAGCTGGCATTTCGGATATGCACTCTGTTTTGCATTTCTTGCAGCAGCTATTGCTTTAGGGTCTTTTTCAGGCTTTGAAAGGTTAATTGTAACATCAAGCCTGCCATACTCTGTATCTGCTGTCCATTTCATATCCTTAACAATACGGTATCTTCTTATATAGTCTGTATCACAGCTAAAATTATAATAAAAATCTGTTGCTTCCTCTGGTGACTTCTTGTACAATTCATTAAACTTGCTAATAACTGCACTTGGAGGAGGCACAAGACATCCCATAATTTTAGTATCCATTAAATCCCTGTATGCTACACTATTTTCTTCCATAATTCCATTTTCATAGGCAAAATCAAGCAGGCCTGAGAGTATAACTTCAAGTTCTGCATTTTCTGGCGTTTCCTGTGGTTCTGTATACTCATTAACCCTTAATACTTCAAGTATACGGTTCACAACATATAGTTCATCCTCTTTTGCAACCAGTCCCTTGTCCATCCCATAATTGACAAGCTGCCTGGTTAATTTGTTTATATCACCCATAACAATCCTCCTCATATTTATTAACTTTTTGCCTGGTTATTGCCATACCTGCAGGCATAACATTATTTTACTATATTATACCAGGCAGGGCAAGCGGGATAATTTCCAGTTATCCTGTGTTGGTTGTAAAACGGACGGTTTCACATGCCAGAGCCAGAATATTCCGTACAGGAGCACGCTTCCGCTACAATAACCCACGCAACAGTGCATAATATCCCTATGTTACAAAAGGAACT
>JAAWKM010000215.1 GCA_022797375.1 Lachnospiraceae bacterium | reverse complement strand
GGAAGAAATTGATAAATGTTATTATACATTTCTTGTGGAAGACCATCAGAATTATATTGATAAAAATTATGGAAAATAACATATAGTAAACGATTATAGGGGAGATATACAATTCATAAATAAATATAAGCTGTCAAATCGTAAATCGATCAATAGGTACAAATAAACAAATTGGGAGATTATTATTTTCAGTTTACGTTAACTGCATATGGTACAGATGTTGAAAAAAATATACCATCAAAAAATAAAATCATTATACCTGCATTTCAACAGCTGTCAAAGGAGATTGGGAAAGAAAAGGTGGTTTGGAGATATGACCCAATATTTTTTAATAAAACCTACACAATAGATTACCATTGTACAAGTTTTGAAATATTAGCTTCAAAACTTACACAATATACGGAGAAATGTACAATTAGCTTTATTGATTTTTATAGAAATACAGAACGCAATGTGAAGCCATTAAATATCCAGGTGATTACTGTGGAACAACAGGCAGAATTGGTGGAAAGGTTTGTTGAAATAGCAAAAAGATATAATATGTATATAGATATTTGTGCAGAAAATTATGATTTTAGAGAGTTAGGAGTTTTGCCTGCTCATTGTATTGACAAGGAACGTTTTGAAAGAACAGGGAAATACAAATTAGATATTGGGAAAGATAAAAACCAGAGAGAAAAGTGCGGATGTATAGAAAGTATCGATATTGGAGCTTATAATACATGTAAAAATGGTTGTCTATATTGTTACGCAAATTACAGTAATACGGACGCAAATAATAATTTTGTAAAACATAATTCTGAATCACCATTATTATTTGGGGAGAAACAAGAAAATGATGTAATTAAAGAAAGAAATGTAAAATCATTTGCTAATGGGCAAATAACATTGTTTGATTACTGGGAGGACAGGCTTGCTGAAAACCTGCATCAATGCACCTGAGGCGGTTTACATCGTAGCTATCCCGGCACAGCCCCATATATTTCCGCAAAGGATTAGAGTTATGTGGCAAGGTAACCACAGCCTGCTAACAGTTTTCAGAGGAGATAACTTCTTTCTAAAGAGTATAAGAGAACATATTCAGCGCATATCAGTAATCCGGCAGTGGTTTCCAGATTGCTGTCTATTGAGGAAGTGAGTACATTTGATGCTATTTTTGTTAGTGGCGGAAACAGTGCAGTTCTTTGCCGGGAAATGGTTAGAACAGGTTTTGACAAAGTATTAAAAAGGGCAATTGATAATGGACTTGTATATGTTGGGATTAGTGCAGGAAGCATGTATGCTGCAGGAAATTTAGACAATGGATTGCATATCATTATGAATCCTATAATTCCACATTGGAGTGGGAAGAAAGCGGCTGAAATAACCAATCCGCCAACTGAAATATATCTGTCTGACGGACAGGCACTTTATATTGAAAATGATGAAATAAGTCTGATATAAAATTTGAGTATTACTTCATAAAATTTATGTTTGTAAGCTTTTTCCATAAGGTTTCCCCTATTTTCAAGGATTTGCGGTATACCTAACCTTAAAATATGTATCCTTTTCCCTTGTTTTGCCCTTATGGGCAGGCTACAAGGGAAAGTTTTTCTTATCCAGTTTTAATTCATTCCCACAACCTTATCCAAGAGCTTTGCAGATTCCCGCTTTGCCTACCTCGTGGCATGTGCATAGACATTCATGGTGGTGCTTACGTCCGAGTGTCCTAAAAGTTCCTGCACGTCTTTTGGCTGCGCCCCGTTTGATAACAGGTTCGTTGTATAGGTGTGTCTTAATGTGTGGAAGTGGAATTCTTCTAATTCTGGTACTTTCCTTGCCGCTGTCCGGCAGGCTGTTTCTACGGTGGCAGGAAGTTCAAGACAGCCATCTTCCCTCAAGCATACAAAGGATATTTCCATATAATCCTCTGGCACATTCTCTGTCATTCCCAAATTGTAATACTCATAATGTACCCGATTTTTCTCTGTAACTTCCCTGTAGAAATTCCTGTGGTAAAGTTCACCATATTGCATACGGTTTTTAAGCTGCTGTTTCCTTGCTTTCTTCAAGATGTCAGCGAGGGCATTGCCAAAATCAACAATCCGCACTTTCTTCCTTTTTGTAGAGCCGATTTCGTGCTTATGGGTAGCGCCGTTGTAGCGGACACTCCTGCGGACTGTAAGGCATTGCTCCTCAAAGTTGATATCCTGCCAAGTTAGTCCTGCCACTTCCCCAAGCCTAAGACCTGTGAAATAGGATATCTGTACAGGCAGGATTGCATCTTCGCTCCGCTTGCCAAGCTGTGCAATCAGTTTTTGGTATTGCTCAAATGACAATGGCTTGACCTTGCCGTTGTCAATGTCCGTTTCTTCCGCAAACAAGTCCATATCGTCCTTTTTATGTCTCATAACCACATACTGCATAGGATTGAATGTAATGTACTGTTTTGGAAATACCGCAAAACGGAATGACTGCTGTAATACTGCGGAAAATGACTTTACATAGTCTTTGGAATACCCTTTGGAAACAAAATCTTCAATCGTGCCGCCAAAAGACATGATATCCATGAACTGCTGTAAATGTCCTGAAGTGACCGTTTTGAGTTTTCGCCTGCTTACAGGGTGCTGTTTAGTGCGGTTGATTGCCTGTAAATAAGTACCAGCAGTGCCATTGCTCAATGTGCCTGTCTTTAATTCTTCCTCTGCCCATGTGTCAAGCAATTGTCCAAGCGTGATATTGTCCGCCTTTGCAATGAATTGTTCGAAGATTACAGAAATGAGGGCTGCTGTTACCGCTTGAAATCCTATATGGATATCCATACAAGGCAGGAGTATCCGAAAGAACTGATACAGTCGGAAATCACGCCTGAAAACCGCACAGGCACGACATAAAATAGTAATTTTTTATTCCCCACTTATTACCTATGTGTAGTAAGTGGGCATTTTGTTATGATAAGATGGTTTGCAAAGAATACCTGCGTTTGGTGTTGAGTTGACTTCTATACTGCATCATGAAATGCAAAGTCAACTAATTTAGATTTTTCTTGCTATCCTCTTGATAGAATTTGGTAATAGGCATATAATAGTATTGAAAACAACTGCAAAACAACTACTATATGAAGTGGAGGTATATTATGGCAGAACAGGTATTGATTCAGTTTCGTGCGGATAAAGCGTTAAAGCAGGAAGTAACAGAAATATATGAATCTCTTGGAATGGACTTACCCACAGCACTGCGTATGTTTATGAATAAAAGCAAAATGGTAAAGGGAGTTCCATTTGATGTAAGGCTGCCAGAGAATACGATCACAAGAGCTGAGGCAATGCGGGCTTTTGAGGATTTGCGGATGCAAGCCAGTGACCTTCCGGAGATGACTTTGGAAGAAATCAATGCTGAAATATCGGCGGCAAGAGCGGAAAGAAAAAAGAGGTAACAGCATGACATATTATGCGGTAATAGACACAAATGTATTTATATCTGCTCTCCTATCAAAAAATAGTGATGCTGCAACAGTAAAGGTGTTGCGGGCAATTCTTGACGGCAGGATCGTGCCGCTGTATCATAATGAAATTTTGGCTGAGTATGATGAAGTGCTTCATAGGAAGAAATTTCATTTTCAAGAGAAGTCCATACAAATGGTGCTTACGGCGGTTAAAGATTTTGGTGTGGAGGTTTTTCCGCAACCTACGGGAGAAATATTTGTAGACATGGATGATTTGGTTTTCTATGAGGTAGCTATGGAAAAGCGGGAGGATGATGCGTATTTGGTAACGGGAAACCAGAAGCATTATCCGATTCGGGATTTTATTGTTACGCCAGCAGAAATGATGGAAATAATAAGAGAATATTAATTTTAGGATGCAGAAAGTTGTCAAGGATAAGTACATTGATTATACAAGGTAAATTGGGGATAACAAAAATGTTTGTAAATCAAAATGCGGATGATTATGATCGAACAACAGATGAGTACATTGTGGCATATATTGATCTTTTGGGAATGACGAATAGGATAAAAACAGAGGAAAAGCAGCTTGTAATGAACAAGTTATACAACCTATATACGTTTTCCATGAAATTAACAAAAGATGTTCAAATTAAAGAAAATCAAGATATCCAGTTCAAAATCTTTTCTGATAATATTATTATTACAAAGAAGCTTTCAACGAATATTGAGCAACGTAAGCGTGATATTAGAAGTTTGCTAATGTGTACCGGACATTTTCAAGAGCTTACTGCAAGCGATAGCGTTGGGTGGTTATTACGTGGTGGCATTTCCATAGGGCAATTATTTATAGATGAGGTCATGGTTTGGGGAGAAGCATTGCTTAAAGCGTATTATTTGGAGGATAAGGTAGCAAATTATCCAAGAAGCGTAATGGATCAGAATGTGGTAGCTGAAGCTATTAATGATAAACAGTTAGCTGAATATTTACGGAAGGATTTTGATAATCTATACTTTTTGAATTTTTTAAATGATTGTCATTTCTGCGGAGAAATGCTTATGAATGGATTTCAAATGATACGGCGGGAAGCTGGAAACAGTATAGATGAAAAGACTTATCAAAAATTCAGTTGGCATATGAATTTTGTAAATGCTGAATTGGATAGGAAAAATGAGAAAAAAGATAAACGATACAGGCTTTCGATGATGCCTATATGACAATAAGCAAAATTAAGAAAATACACAGAATGGCAGGGTATATTTTATTCAGACTCTGCCATTTTTTGGTTACTATTCACAGTCAATTAAGAAAAAAATCCAAATAAAGAACTAATATTTTGAACTCTAACGAGGGAAAAATGATTATTCATTTTTCCCT
>JAAWKM010000214.1 GCA_022797375.1 Lachnospiraceae bacterium | reverse complement strand
GCATGATTTTGGAACAAAATCTTTTTTTGCAAAATGTGTGCATTTTCAGCGCTGAAAGCGCTGCTTGTTACTATGAACAGCGTAGCTGTGAATAGTAACGTAAATTTGTAGTAAAACCAGCTTGCAATCCTGCGGTTTTACCCGTAAAATAAGGCTATTAAGAAACAATCATAGAAATTTATTATAAATATATAAGAAATTTGGAATGGGGAATAAAATATGTTTGGTACAAGGGTAGTTATGCCAGAGGAACAGGCATCTGTAAAAGATTTATGCTATATGTTATGGACAAAGTGTTTTGATGATACAGAACAATACACAGATTATTATTTTAATAACAGGTGGAATAACAGCATAACAGTTTTAGCAGATGAAGCTTCAATGTTGCACCTTAACCCATACAATACTATAATAAATGGAAAAGAAACAGAAATTTATAATATAGCTGGAGTGTGTACACTTGAGGAATATAGGAAACGCGGCTATATGGACTCAGTGCTTAAAAAGGCTCTTAGGGTTATGTACAGGCAGGGAAAGCCTTTTACTTACCTTATGCCTGCATCAGAAGAAATATATAAGCCTTATGGGTTTACAGGCATTTATCCTGTAAGAAGATTTAATGGCGGAATCAGGCTGGCAAAGGGTGCAAATAATAAAAACATATATATTTCATGGAATATGTTAAAGAACAGCCAGAAAGCAGATTTAATAAATTATACAGAAAAGAAGCTGGCAGAAAAATTTACATGTTATACAGTACACGATGAAAGCTGTTTCCAGGCTCTTTATGAAGAAATGAAGGCATGCAACGGGGATATACTGGTTTTCTGGAATAACAGCGGTATGTGCATGGGATATATTGTGTATTTATGTGAAGAAATGCCGGAAGTAATTGAGGGTGTATTTGAAAAAGGAATACAAAGTGAAATAATTGCATACCTTAAAGGTCTTGGCTTTCCAGCTATAAAAATATATGAGACAAACTTCTGGGATTTGGACTTACAGAAAATTGGGAAACCAGAAAACTACCTTATGGCAAGGATAGTTGATTTAAAAGCATTTGCAGAATGTATATATACTAAAGAACACAAGGAAATGTGGCTTGAAGTTACAGATAATATTATAGATGGCAATAATGGAAAGTGGCATATAATTACAGGGGAAAAGGGAACTTACTGCCAGAAATGCAGAGAAACAGCAGGAAATGCCAGAGATACAAAAAGTATAGAACATAAAGAAACTGATAAGAAAAATTATATAAAATGTACAATAGAAGAACTGGGGAAAGAATATCTGGGCAATATGGAATATTTTTTAAATGAACTTGTGTAAAAATACGTGGATGCCGGAAATCCGCAAACATAGGCCAGTATAGAGGATAATCCGGGGATAAGGAATTTTCAGGATGAGGGATTTTATTTTTATTATTGGAACAAGCGGCATTGGAAAAACAACATTAGGCAAAGGATTATTCAGACATTACAATGGTGCTTTTGTAGAACAGAACATGGTTCCTGAATTTGGAATACCACAGGATTTAGACGGAGGTGTTTTTGAAGAACAGGTATGCTGGGAGTGTTGTGTAGCCCAGATGAAAAAATTTCATGAGTTAGGAATAAGAAATATTATTGGCAGTGATTTTGATGATTTAAGAACTGCTGATATTCCTATTGTTTTTCAAGGATATAATTATATTACAATTAAACTTGTCTGTGATGATTTAAAACAGCTTCAAAACCAAATGAAGAATAGAAAAAATGGCCTTATTGATTTTGATTTGCAAAAGAAATGTTCTAATAAAATTAATAACAGGCCATTATTGATAAATGAAGCAGAAGTAAATATTACAAATAAAACACCAGAACAGGTTCTTGACGAAGCTGCCAGAATTATTGATAACACAAAAACATTTATGCAATATAAATATCAAAAGCCTTCAAAAGATTTATTTTATTCATGGGTGTTTAGTAATGGTTTAAGATAAATTTAATTGAATTGTCCATATATCCATGCTAGTATGGTAATATTATGTATTAATGGAAATGCGCCCCAGGCTGGTGCATGTTCTACAGGGAAACTAAAGGTACACAACATGATATAGGACATTTTAATTAAAGAGGTGCTTCAAATGAAAGATTTTATAAGATTGTCTGGCTTAAAACCAGATGATATATATAAAATATTTAGTATTGCAGATGATACCATTGCTGGCAAATATAATGGTTTCCTTAATGGCAGGAGTGCTGTGCTGTTTTTTCCTGCTTCAAGTATAAGGACAAGGGTAACTTTTGAAAAAGGAATATACTTGTTGGGAGGGCAGTCCATACTGTTTCCAGATGATACACTGGATAAAAAAGAGGATTTAAGGGATGTATGTGGCTATCTGGATAACTGGGCAGATATTATTATTGTGCGGCATAAAGATACAGGGATGCCTGGGAAACTTGCAGGGTATTCAAAAGCTCCAGTTATAAATGCAATGACAGCTCTTAACCACCCATGTGAAATTCTGGCAGATTTATATTCACTGTCAAAGACCAGGGAGAATTTTATAAATGACCAGTATTTATTTTGTGGCAGGTCTGGCAATATTGGCCTGGCATGGAAGGAAGCATCTGAAGTCCTGGGATTTAATTTGTCACAGTGCTGTGGTGCAGGTTACGAAATTGATGGAATAAAGGTGTACCATAATATAAAAGATGCAGTTAAAGGAAAAGACATTATCTGTACAGATTCCCTGCCTGCAGAGGCATTAAATGATTTCAGGGAATGCCAGGTAGATAAGGAAGTAATGGATATGGCTAATCCAGGTGCATTATTAAACCCATGCCCGCCATTTTACCGTGGTGAAGAAGTTTCTGGTGATGTGATGGAAACAGGGTATTTTGCAGGGTATGGGTTTAAAAAGAATTTATTAGCAGTACAACAGGCTATAATAATATGGTGTATGTTATAATAAATAAGAAGCCAGGTGTCTAAACTTTAAGTATTTATTCATGGATTTTGCTGTTACTTGCTTATCCGGCCTTGGCATAGAAAACCTGCGTCCGTTTTTACACAAATGCAGGATAACTGGAAATAGTGTGAAAAATGATTCTAAGACAGCATTTTTCATTACTATTTGTGCCGTGCAAAGCATGGCATGGGGGATTTTTATGAAACGGACGTGTAGTATTTATGTATAATGTTGACAGATAAAACATGGTTGTTTATTATATTAATAAATAATGGAAGAATTATGGGGGATTGTTATGGGCAATGCAGATAAGTGGAGAAAAGAACTTAAACTCTTTGAGAAGGGGAGAAGCAGTTACCAGTGGGATGAGATAGAGGAACTTGTAACTGATGAATTTGAGGACGGGTATCTTACATCGGAAGAATTTGACAGTATAATGGGTGAACTTATGGAACTTGACTGTGGTTAATTCAAATAAATTATATTAATATAACAAATAATTAACTGGCAGGGCAGCAGTAGTAATATTTGTTATATTATATGCAGTTTACAGAAATTATCTGGAGGAAGCAGATTTGGAAAATTTAACAGATGAAGAACTTGAGTACAGAAGGTATCTTAAAAGAAGGATAAGACGGCGCAAGAGAAGAAGACAGGTTATGATAGCAAGAGCTCTTGTAGCAGTAATTGGAATCCTTATTGTAGTATGCCTGTTCCTGCTTGTGAGGGCAGGCGTTAATTATGTAATGGACAGGAAAGACGGAAAGAATAAAGATACAACACCTACGGAAAGCCCTACGAAAAGACCAGATATAATAGTACCAGAAGGTTATGAGAAGATTTATAAGCAGCTTGAGCCTTTGCTTGGTGAATATCCACAGTCAGAGGGCATTTTAATGAATTTGTCACAGTACCCTGAAAATATTTTAAATCTTTTTATAAATAACCAGGAGACATTGTCTTTTGTGCTGAATTATCCAAAACATAAAAATGACAGTGCATCTTCTGGTGAAATTTCAGAAGAAGAAGTTGCAGATGGCAAAATACCTGACCTGAAACAGTGGGATGAAAGATGGGGCTATGTCAAATATGGCAGTGAAGTGCTTGCTATAAGCGGGTGCGGGCCTACATGCATGTCAATGGTTTATTCGGGACTGTTAAAAAATACTTCAATGTCTCCTTCTGATATGGCAGAGTATTGTACTGATAAAAATTATTACAGCCAGGATACAGGTACATCATGGATGATGATGTTAGACGGGGCTAAGGATTTAGGGCTGGATGCAGATAAAATAGCTATAAGTTCTATAAAAGCAGCACTTGAGGCAGGCAAGCCTGTGATATGCAGCATGGCACCAGGCGATTTTACAGAACAGGGGCATTTTATTGTACTGGCTGGCATTGATAGCAAAGGGAAAATTATAGTTAATGACCCAAACAGCATTGCGCGTTCAAAAAAACACTGGAATCTCCAGAAGATACAATCACAAGTAAAGGCGGCATGGTCTTATTCTGTGCCATAAAGTAAGCAGGCAGGAAGGAAGAGCCTAGGTTTTCCTTCCTGCCTGGTATTTTTGTATTTTTATGTTACTATTCACAGTCAATTAAATCCGAGGATTTTTGACACGTTTTTTTGTCAAAAATATGAGTTTTACAGTGCCATTTTGCACGTTTTTTGTGCAAGATGTGTACATAACCAGTGCTGAAATCACTGCTGGTTACTATGAACAGAGTAGCTGTGAATAGTAACATTAGTGTGAAAAATGATTCTAAGACAGCAAAAAACGCTGTCTAACAATCATTACAATTTCACACAAGAAAAATGCAAAAACAGCATTTTTCATTACTA
>JAAWKM010000213.1 GCA_022797375.1 Lachnospiraceae bacterium | reverse complement strand
CATTCGTCACACTCGTCCGGATATCCTTATTATAAAAGTATGCATGCTCTCCCTCATCCTCATAGCGGATCGTCGCAATCACATTCTCCTGCGGTCCTACAACATTCTGGCTTGTCTTATTTCCTTCCCCGTCCGTCGTATATAACAGCACACCTCCCTGATAATAGTAATTCGTTGTCACACCATTATCAGTCTTTGAGATTCTCTAACCGTCATAATTGTATGAATTCAACTGCGTATACTTTACCGGACCTTCCGTATTGCCATCCCTGCATGTAACCTTTGTCAGCTGGTTATTCGCATCATACTCTTTCTGTATTGTCTCAGTTATCGTCGGTGGCGATACCATTGTCTGCTCCAATACCTGGTTTCCGTTTGAATCATAGGAATACAATGTAAGAGAAACCCTTGATGCCGATCTACTTCTTGCCGGAATTACACAGCTGATTTCTGTACTTCTTGCTGATAAAATCCATCATCATGAATATATTAGAAGTCTGAAACCTCTCATCGCATAGACCTTACCAACTGAAAAACTTTGTAAGATTTATTTCAGTGCGCTTATTTTTCCAGTTTTGCTTTTATCAACTTTTCGTTCGCTGAAAATCTTTGTTTTTAACTTATTTGAAGTTGATGTGCCATTACCCTTCCACTTGCTTTTGATAATTCTTGATACCATTTACTTTGTTTCATCTTTTCTTTTAAATACGTACCTATATAGTCTAACTGGTAAAATTCTCTATGGCACTACTCTATTTCAACTAAATCTCTTTCTGCACCAAATCCTCTTCTGTAACTAATAATCCCCTCCCCTTTTTTCCATACTATTTTTTCAAAAAAGCCTGTCTCAACTCTATTGTTACTAAAAAAATAAGTTACAGTATCATCCTTAATTCTAATTTTCTCTTCAATTCCACTTTCTGTCTCTTTCTGAGTACCATTATCAGAACATACCACACTACTATTTCTTTTAAAATCACTTATGCTCATGTTTTCATTATAAATTTCTACATCTTTCAACTTATATATTTTATTCATATCAAGAAAAAAGTAGCCAACAATCCATTGATTTTCATTTACTCCATCTACAGACGATAACTTAATCTCATACAAAGTTTCATTATCTTTTGTTTTTAATACATTAATATTTGATTTGACTCTTTGTTCTATGTATTCTTCCTCATCTGAAAATTTCCCTCGATATTCTTTTGTATTCATACTCCAATATTTATTAATAGTCTCTTTTTCCTTTTTCGAATCAGTGCAACCAAGTCCACTTGTTGCAAAAATACCAATTAATATAAATATCCATAACAATTTAATAACTTTTTTCATTTTTCCTCCTTATCAACAACATTCTGCTTTTTCATAATTCTACATTTTTATTATTTATATTTTTAACCAAATAAAAACATCAAAATTCTCTCTAACTTTTCAATTTCTACTTAAGGAATCAAAAATATAATATATGTTTCTCTTTTTCATTCCCATATTATATTCATTTCAAATTACACCTAACAAACAAATCCATTATAATCTTTTAAATTTTTAAAAGATTATAATTGCAATTCATCCACTTACAAAAATGTTCAAAATTTGTTTAATTAATGACAATGATTATTATAACACTGACTTTATTAGCCTATAAATTCCCGGTTGTTTATCTTTTAACGAAGAATCATAAACTCCGTCAATTGGATATTTCCCAGACTTATAAACATTCGTCCCACTATAAATATATGGATTAACATGATTATTCTTAAATATCCTACCCCATTATATATTTCAGCAAACGACAACATTGCCGCAATATTTTTTGAATTATAAGATAAGCGAAATTCTTTTCTATATTTTTCCTTTGCACTTAACGCATCTACTGCTGAATCATAAAAATTTGTAAAAAACTTACCAATTGGCACATGTGTTGTAGGTTCTCCTAAAGGATCTCCATTATGATAATACGCATCAAAATCACACCCCGATTCTCTATAATGTATTGCAGCCACTAACTGTGGTGGCAGTTTAGTCTTTTTACCTATTTTTTCATATATTCTTTTGTTCTTTTTGTATATTTTTTTAAATTGTTTCAAATCAGTTTTAAACTCTTTTTTATTTATTTTAATATTTTTTAAAGTTTTTTTATGTCTCTTATAATATGGAGACTTTATTATTTTTCGTTTCTTTGTTATTTTTTTCTTTTCGAATTTCCTTAACGAATCCCATGCATCAGCAGAATAATACCTACCTCTCACTATCGGACTAGCAATATGCCCACTCGGATCCACATAAGCAATCGGATTCCCTCCACAATACGCATACAGGTTCCATGTACCATAATCACCCTGTTCGCCCCTGTAGCTGTCCTGCGTAATAAACGTCGCAGTACCCGGATTATAGTATCTCGCATTCAGATAATACAGTCCCGTCAGCTCATCATACACACCTGACGTATAGCACAGCTCATTATAGAAATCCTGATTACCATACTTCGTCGTTGTTCCATAATCATCATACCGGTAACTTACAACACCACTTCCTGACTCATCAATCACATTCGTCACACTCGTCCGGATATCCTTATTATAAAAGTATGCGTGCTCTCCCTCATCCTCATAGCGGATCGTCGCAATCACATTCTCCTGCGGTCCTATGATATTCCGGCTCGTCTTATTTCCATTCCCGTCCGTCGTATATAACAGTACGCCTCCCTGATAATAGTAATTCGTTGTTACACCATTATCCGTCTTTGAGATTCTCTGACCGTCATAATTGTATGTATTTACCTGCGTGTATTTAATCGTTCCACTGGCATTACCCTCTCTGCATGTAACCTTTGTCAGCTGGTTATTCGCATCATACTCTTTCTGTATTGTTTAGCATGTAAGACCAACACGTGTTCCATTCTTTGAAACTTCCCTCTGTACTAACTGATTTAAACTATTATACGTACTACATGTTGTAACTCATCTTCTACACTCTTAGTACAATTCCCCACCTTATCATATGTATACGAAGCATTACTTACCGTCTGGCTGATGTTATCCGTTTTCTTCGATGTTACCATACGGTTCAGGCTGTCATAAATATACGTTCTTGTTTCGTTTACCCTTTCTTCCTGCTTCGCCGATAGTTATTGATAATCGTTTTGCTTATGATATTACTGTTCTTGTCATAACCATAAGTGTACTCTTCCAAAACCGAATTAAGGTTACTACTGTCAACATATAACATTTTCGTTACTCGGTCAAATACATTCTATTCCACCATTTCCCCTATATAAGTTTTTCTTCGAATATTGGTATTGCTTCATCACTTTTTATATATTCCTTTATTAAATAATATAATTTAGGACTCACCAAGACTTTTTGCTCTCCATCATAGTAACATAGAGTTCTAAACAAATCATGCTGTGAAAAATTTATCTGCTCACATAAAGCCAATTGTTCAGGCTGATTTCTTTTTTTCTTGTTAAATTCCGCATAAATTTTCCCACACTTTTTACACTTTTTATAGGTGTATAAATTTGATATAATATTGCAAACTTTTTTAGGTGTAAATGCATATGCTTTTACCTGATTGCCTTTAAATACTGGACTAAAATCTACAGCATTCACTCCATTCTCAATCAAAAAGTTGTATAGAGGCTCCGAAACACAATACAATTCTTCTATTCCTTCACCTATCTTAAACACTTTTTTCACTTGACCACATTTTATATCCTTATTAATTACTATTTTCATCCTACTAATCAAATCTCTGCATGTACACTTTTCACATGTGTATTCATATATTTCTTTGTTCTGCATATAAGTCTTTTTAGGTGTTAACAAAAAAAGTTTAGCATTTTTCAGTTCTTCTGAATTATACTCGTCAATATAATCTATATGTAGGTCTACACTTCTTTTGCTCTTTCCAAATCTTAAAACTTCAGAATATAATTCACTAGGAATTTCAAATTTGTAATAATCACCTAGTACCCAGCCTCCATTCCCAACCACATATGGCTTCAATTTTTCCCGTAATTTTTTCTCTTCCAATATTTTTTTTTGTGTTGCATATTCTTTGTAAAAAGTCAACGATACTTTAACATATTTCTTCATTATAAAATTACTCCTTATTACTTTCTAATATTCTTTTTTATCCATTTTTTTGAAATTCTCTTTATTTTAGGCATATCTTTATACACTTTATTTGATGCCTTAATTAATTCTTTCTTCGTTAAGTTTTTATAGGCCGTCCCATATTTTATTGCCTTTCTCCAACGATTAGTTATTTCCCTGTGCAACTTTTTCCCCAATGGTATTGATAACATATCCCCAGCTTTAATACCTGATTTAAATGCTGGAAGAAAACGTTTTTCAACAATATGGTGAACCTCTATTCCTTTTTTTCCTTTTAGTGCTTTTTTTAAGACGCTATATTTACCAATAGTTATTGCTTTTTTGGTTTTTTTCAAATCTGCTACTTTATCTGCAACTTGTATAGTAACCTTTGCCGCCTTAGCTGCTTTACTTGCTTTATTTATTTTTGTGGCAGCCTTAACTCCCTTTGCTGTATATGACCCTGGTACAAATGGAACAATCGCTGCACCGACATCCCATGCTAAATATCCTAAATTTGCCCATGAAGGTTTTGTTACTAATTCATATCCAGAATGTATAATACTTCCAAAATCAATTACCGTCTCAAAAATATGCCCACTCGGATCCACATAAGCAATCGGATTCCCTCCACAATACGCATACAGGTTCCATGTACCATAATCACCCTGCTCTCCCCTGTAGCTGTCCTGCGTAATAAACGTTGCCGTACCTGGATT
>JAAWKM010000212.1 GCA_022797375.1 Lachnospiraceae bacterium | reverse complement strand
TTTATTTAAACCAATATTCGGTTTTTTAGGGATGAATAGAACGATTATTCAAGTTTATTTGGAATTGAATACAGGATAATTCATAGTTATCTGTTGCCTGCTATGGCAGACAGCTATATGAATAATTAAAAATGAACCAGCATAATTCAAAACATGTAAAAGGGAATGAATATGAAAAGATTACAGACAGAATATTGGGAGGCATTTATAGATAAGGATAAAGATGGTAATGTAAAAGGAAACGGCGAAGCGTTCGAAAACCTTGTAGAACAGCTATTAATCGTCAAATATGGAAAAAAATGGGAACGGACCAAAAAAAGTCATGACGACAATCGTGATTTTTGGATACATTTGGAAGATCAGCACATTTGGGCAGAATGTAAAAATTATAAAGATTCAATTGCAATGAGTGTTTTGGCTCCTACATTGGTTATGGCTCAGATATATGAAGTAAATGAAATTTTATTTTTTTGCCGTTCAAGTATTAATCCATTTGCAAAAAATAAAATAATGGCATTTGGAGAAAAAAGTAATAAAACAATCTTATTTTATGATGGAGAAAATCTTGAAAATCTTATATGGAAATATCGAGCTCAGCTTCCTAAAAAATATTCGCCTCTAAATTATTTAAAAACAATAGAAGCAGATTTTTCTATTTCAGATTTTGTACATGTATATTTTTTTAGAAATGCAGTTTCACATGTACAGGAGGTGTCAGAAACATTTGAAAGCTATGTTAATGCAGATACGATTTATTATAATGAAACATTTGCTCTGACATTTTGCTTAGAAAACTTTTTACAAACGGATGGTATCGAAGTCTGCATCGAATTTATGGATGAAGGAACTGAACGTTTCGCATTTCAATATTTTTATCCAACTGTTGTGCCAGAAAAAAAGCAGTGGTATCAAGCATATTTAAAAGATGGAGAGGGGCGGGCAGTATCATTAAATCTGCGCCAGATAAAGTATACTCCCAAAATTCATTTTCCACAGTTTCATATTTCTTTTTTTAATCCTGAAAATGGGCAGAGTTTTGATTGGTATTCCGAAATTGTATCTGTAAAATGTAACTGGATAGGAAAAACTAGATTAATAGGGGCAAATTATTTAAGAATTTTAGAAAAGACAAAAGAACAGTTGCTTCACAATCCTTGTTTGACAAGTTTAGTACTTACAGGAAGTAGCGGAACCGGAAAATCACGTATTTTAACAGAATGTCAAAATATTTTTTTGAAGAATGGCTATCATATTATAAATTTTTCGGGACAGAAAGGTTTTTCTTCCCACTATTTTTTAAAGGAAATTATTTCTTTCCTGTATGAAATTCCGAGCAATGATATACTGAAATTATTAGAAGAACGTTTATTATTCGATAGTTCTAAAGAAAGGAATTCAATATATACGGAATCGGAAAAAGCCCTTTACCTGCTTAGGATGATTATCCAAAGTAATTCGGAAGATTCTCTACAAGAATTATTAAATATATATGGAAACATCATATATGAAAAACTTTCAAAACATAAAAATGTATTAATAATTGATAATATGCAATACATAGGAACTGCATTTCAACATTTCATAGAACAGTATACTTATTATGCAGAAAATCAACAATCTGCCAATCATTCTGTTCTTTTATTAGTTTTTAATACGGATTATATGACGAATGCAAGTTCAGAATTATTATATAATATTCTGCATTCTAATATAAAATACTTACTTTCTTTTCAGTTGGAAGGATTTATTGAAGACAATCAGGGCGTTGAGTTTTTACAAGAATTGACCAGAACTCACAGTGATGAGAACACAGAGTATTTTTCTGAAATAATTAAAAAAGTATCTCTGAATCCTTATAATTTGTATCAAACAATAAAATGTCTGGAAGAAACAGATATAATCAGTATTTCCCCGGAAAAACAAGGATACATTATTTCTAACTTAGATAAATTCCGTATATCTTCAAATATAGCGTTTGGAATTACAGGAGTTTTAGAAAAGAGATTGCAGTTTATATGTAATCGTATTCCTTTAGAAAGAGTTTTACTTATTTTATCCATAGTATATGTATTTGAATCAATTGATAAATATACAAAAAACATATTTCAGATTCAATCAAATGAACTTGATTATTTATGTAAAAAAAATATTTTACGACTATTATATCATGATATTTATTTATTTGATCATGATATTATCCGCGACTTCTTTTATAGACAGTTTCAAGAACATATACTAGATTGTTTAAAATGGCTGCATGCAAAGAAATGCTCGGAAATAATTCGCAAATACCGTACAGCATATATACTCTATAATATAGCTATTTTGAATAATACCAAAGCAATACTTGATATTAGTAGACAATTATCGAATTTTCCTATATCGGAAAGAACTGCATCTTTGTTTTACAACAAGCTTCTAGATGCCTTTTTAGGTATGCTGGAATCTCAGCACTATGAAGGTATATATTTAAAATACATTCAACTTATTTGTGCTCGTATTAGACAGTATGATGGTTCTGAAAAAGCATGGTATCTATCTAAGCAGATATACGATACCATTCAAGCATATTATCCGAATGCATTATCTGAAGATATTATGTATTATCGTCCATTTATTCATTTTTGCTGTGATATTGCAGTACAAAGTTATTTTTATGAGCAAGAAGTTCTATTCATAAAAAATGTTTTAGCTGCTTGCGAAGAAGCCCATCCAATTGGCAAAGAAGAACAGGATGAATTGTATGTTCTACAGGCAATTATGTATAATAGATGGTATATTTCGTATAATACTCAAAGTCATAAAGAAGAAATAAAAAATAAAAGAGCCACTTTAATGAAAAAATCAAGAATGTATGTAAAAAAAATAACTGACGTAAGGAAGAAAAGACTTATCGAATATCTGAATAATTCCGATGAAGGTTATAATTTTTATGGTTATCTGAAAGACAAAGAACAGTTATTTAATATATGGAATTATTGTATTACTGATGTACCAAGACTCGTACCAGAAAAGACTTTGAATTATTACAGAAAAATGGTTCAATATGGGCTGATCAATCAGAATAAAACTGTTGTAAGAGAAGAAACTAGAAAAGCTCTGGAATATCTGGAAAATGGGGAATACTCTCATGAACCAATTATTTTTCGTACCTTTTTTCTTATGGCAGAAGTTATGTCTAATTTGCAGCATTCACCAGAGAAAACTTATTATTACAATGCTCGAATTATTGATGATATTTTAAAAATGCAACAGCTGCTTAATAACCATAAATTAGGAGATATTTTATTGCTAAAGGGTGTAAACGCGTATTATGCAGAGAACAGCGATGAAGTTTATTATGCATATAAAGAAGCATATAAATACTACGCGGCTGGTACAACTTCCAGATACTGGATAAAGAAATCCTTATTAGAAGAAAATATAAGCTATACATTTACTATATTGGGAATTTATAAAGCAGGCTATGATGTTTCTTGTTTTCCAGTTAAATGCCGTCAGCCCTTAGTTCTTTCGCTAGGAAATGAATTTAGGGCCAGCGGTATCCAACGAACAGGAGATTTGCATTTAAATCTTCCCCTAATATAACAATTAACATCTCTTCTCTGCAATTAGTTTTAGCGGAAGAATGTTTCCATGACGATCAACAACTAAATCATATTGAATATTTCTCATGTGAAACCAGAGTTCATTGTTAAATAATGCAATAAATGTATCAACAAAATAGATGATAGGTGTAATTAAGTCGATAAACTCAAAGGAGGAATCATTATATAATACAATGTGTTCATTATCTCGCACAGCATTGGGACACTCTATTATATCAAGGAATTGAATGCCTAGTGATTCCTCTATTATTTTATGAAAGGATGTACGATCATATAGAGTAGTAAAATCTAACATAAGATATTTATGAATTGTCAGGGGATATGTTTTTAAAAAATAGTCTGCGCTGATTTTATACCATGCGGCATTATCATATGTTATTTTTGCATAGTCCTTCATCCCATACATCCCCTTTGCATCCAATCGATAATAACTGAAATTTGATTTTGAATTATTAGGATCAGTTCCTCCTTTATGATATGCAACAGCTCCAGCTGATACCCATGTTTCGTATCCAATATCCCGTAATCGAAAACAGTAATCACAATCTGTATACGAATAAGGAATATCTTCGTCCATTCCGCCAATTCTTTGATAAAGTGTTTTTGTTGTCATCATAATTGCACTACATACAGTTTGGACTTGCCGATCTTTTGCAGCTAAAGGATGGTCATGCAATAGTCCCATCATAGTATGTGCTGCATTAAATCTAGAATACATGATTCCAAAATCAAGGATTCGATTATTCAAAGGATTAATTAACTTGGCTCCAGCAGCTCCTATCTTGTCAGAATTTGTAAAAGTTTTTAGCAGCGCTTCATACCAGCCATCCCATACAAATATATCTGCATCCACAAAAGTAATAATCTCTCCACTACATTCTTTTACGCTAAAGTTTAATGCTTTAGGATATTGGATATTTTGGTATACTTTGTGATATCTACATCTAGGGTTTGAAATTTCTAAATCCAACTCCGTATGGTCAACATTATTTCCTATAATAAAAATTTCCACATCTTTAGGAACTGTTTTTAAAAGCCGGTTTAAGCAAAATAAAAGCATATCTTTATTTTTGTGATACGTAATAATTATAGACTGTTTCATAATACCTCCTGATAATCTTGTACAAAAATCTCAATAACTGGAAACTATCAAAATTTTAGGAATAATACTTAATTTTTCATATAGCTGCTCATTGTTATAGGCAACAGATAACTATGAATTATCCTGTATTC
>JAAWKM010000211.1 GCA_022797375.1 Lachnospiraceae bacterium | reverse complement strand
TAATAAAGCCAGGCTGTAAACTGCATGTTGCAAAACCAGCCTGGCTGTGTTATATTATGTATATAAAAGGAGCAGCCGCCCACAAAGTGGTTGACCTCCGAAGATTAAGTTTTTAAACCTGCCTTCTACCGGTCAAGTAACAAGGCAGGTTTATTTATTTGCGCTTATTATTCCTATCAATATAGGTAAGCAATGCAACGAGAAACGTACCCCCTAAAAATAACAGGCTTAAAACTTCGTATGTACTCATATGCACCACCTCCCCTCTATGTAAAAAGGGAGGTTTTCCACCTTGTAACACGGTTACCCCATGCATGGATTATACCACAGCATGTATAACCCTGCAATCTTTTATATTTCTATATTGGTTTCCCGTAAAATAAAAAAGAGCTTTCAAGCCCACTGGTTAATTATATTTTCTAAAGCTGCGATACCTTCTTCCAGGATTTCTGTCCTCTCTGCAAGCTGCCTGTTTTCATATGACAGGCATTGTATATATTTTATTATTATTCCTGTAAATCCCTCATACCGAAGGCTGTACTGCGGTTTCTGTCCGTAATCGGTTTCAAGTGTTATGCTCCTGTCTTCATTTTCCACTTCTTTTTTTTGGTAATCTTTTATAAGGGGAGCAAAATCTTTTGTACTGATGCCAAGCCTGTCTAACAGTTCCTCAACATCCTGTACCACAAGGGCATAATGCCTGCGCCCTGAAGTGCCATCTTTATATAAAAATGACACTGGTTTTAAACCATCTATTATTTCCCTGGCAAAACCAGGGCTTATATCTTTAAAACCTTTTTTCATGTCCCTGTCAGATGATGTAATCATGCCACTGCTGTTATATATATTGCCTGCATATATTTTTGCAAATTTCATGTCATCTGTACCTAAAGACCCATATGCACCATTGCCTGTATTTGGTACAACCTGGAACTCATTAGAAAACTGGCGGTAACGCAGGCATATGTCAACTGTACTATGTGAAACACAAGAACCAGCACCATCTGACGGGTGGTCGTATGCCCTCATACGTCCCATGCGTACAGTCCCTGTAAATACAGGGTCTGCTTTATGGGCATAACCTGTATGGGTATGGTTTAATGCCGCATAACCAGCATGGCTGTGGTTTAATGCTGCATAATCTGCATGGCTGTGTGATGATGGCGGGAAACTTGATGGTTTGCTGCCTATATCATTCCATGTATATGATGGTCTGCTTGCTGCTTTTGCCCATGCTGGCACGTCACTTGCGGGCATTGATGACGGAAAGTCTGTTATATCTGCTTTGCCGTGTTTATGTGCTGATGGCGGGAAAGCAGAAGGTCTGTCATCCAGGTCATTGTAACTGCCAGTAAATGCTACTGTCTTTAAATCAGCAAACCACCTGGCAATCTTGCCAAATATTGTTTTATGTTTCTCCCCACTTTTTATGTTTTCTCTTTTTTCTGCCTGGGTAAAGGTTACAGTTTTATTTTCTGTACCCCCCCCCGGAAACTGCAAGGATACCACTTCATAATATATACCTTCTTTCTGTAATTTTATTATTTATTTTTATGCCACTTAACAAGCGTTTTGCTAAAGTCCCAGTATATCCCTGCTGCTAAAACCAGTCCCTTCGTATGCATCAAAACTGTTAGTATCAATGCCTGTGACAGGGTACAATGTAAACCTCCACTGTGTCCATGTATCCCCTGAACTGGGCTGGCAGCTGCGGTTAGAAAACGAAAGCCTGATGGAACTCTTTTCTGTATCTACCCAGCCGAATGAATAATATAACCAATGTGCTGCTTTTACATGTGCGCCCGCCCACCCATTTCTCATGCTGTATCCACAACAATTGCCTGGAATCCAGTAATCAGAATATTCAACTGGGCCATAAGTATATCCGTTCCTGCCTGAAGCTGGTGCATCTGTGCCATAGGTTATTACCCGTATTATTACTCCAAGCACAGGTGTAACACCAGGATTGCCAAGTGTAGGCCCTCCGCTTACAGAAAATGTCACATTACCTATTTTGCCATCTGACACCTTCCAGTTATACCATTGCGCCCCATCTGGCCCGCCTTGGAATGTATACGACTCTGCTATGTTTGTTTTTGCTTTTATATTGTTTAATTCAACACTCTGCCCAAGGGTAAATTTTAAAGCCCCGCACTTTGCACTGCCGTTTACACCAAATATGCTTTTGCCCCTTACAATGTTGGCTGGCACAAGGGCTGCATCACCTTTTATTGTCTGCATCCCTGTCAGGTATCTGCCTGCACCAATATATTTGTCAGATGTCCCAGGCACAATTGTCTGTGCGCCCTGTGTCCCGATATTCTGCGCCACCCTGCCGTTGCCATTATGGTAACCTGCAGGGATTATATAAACTCCATTGGGAGGCATGTTATAAGACACTGCGCCATTGTGTCTGCCATTGTGCCTGTTACCTTCTTCCCGCCTGCATACGCTGTTTTCCCTGCCAGTATATGCCCTGCACCTGCACTGGCATCACTGGATATTTTCCTTATGTTTTCAGCCATTGTGCTGTATGCTGCATCTGCTGCTGTTGCCTGTCCCATTGCGCTGGTGGCACTGGCAACAGATGTCTTGCCATCAGCGGCAGATTTTTTTACTTCTGCAATCTCTTTGTATATGCCATGTGCCAGTGTGCCTTCCAGGTTTTTGTTTGCCTGCCTTGCATCCAGTGCATTTCCTTTTTCTGTTATTTCTTTGCTGTCTTTAACCTGTACTGCTTTCCTGCCTGTCTTAAACCACTGCATCAGTTACCACCGCCTTTACGTATATATCTTTTTCCTGTGCCTCAAAGGTTACTGTGACATTGTCCCCTTCAACTGTTATATTCTCATAAGACACATCTGGCACGCTTGCTTCAATGCTTATCCTGCTGTTTTCTGTTATGCTGCCCCCATCGAATGCAAATGTGACGTTTGTCTGCCCTGCTGTAAGCATTTCTATTTTTTCGCACTTGTTTATTGCATTTTTCAGGCACAGGTCATTGTCCAGGAGCTGTTTTGTAGTAATATTAACATTATTTGCATGGCCTGGGTCGCCCTCTTCCAGAACCTGTATACTGTCCGAAAATACAGGGCTGTTGTTTGTATATCCTTTCATAATATCCCCTTTCCCACAGGTTTAGAAAATATCATCCAATGTATATGTCTGCTCAACATCACTGTCCTTGCCTTTGCGCATAAAAGTTTTAATACAGACAATATCGCCTTCATCATCATACAAACCTATCTCGCTGATTTCTTCCCCTGCAAGTTCCGAAAACGATAATATGCATACATACCTGCATGTAGTGTCTTCGGGGTAGCTGTGGCTTTCTATTTCTTTGCGGAATATTTCACTGGCAAGCCCTTCCTGTGACTCCGAGGGCACTGAAAAAGTAGATACCATCGCTTATATTTGGTATAAAATAACTATCAAATATAGGCGGTGGTATTATGGTTGAACAGCAACAGCAATTAGTATTAAGTCCATACCTTGAAATATATGAATTAGTAGTTCCGAAAGATAATCTGCTTCGACAGATAAAAGAATTAGTTGACTTTGGCTTTATTTATGATGAATTACTTGATAAATATTGTTTAAATAACGGACGGAATGCAGTTCCGCCTATCCGTATGTTCAAATATTTGCTTTTAAAATCAATTTATGATTTATCTGATGCCGATGTTGTAGAGCGTTCTAAATATGATATGTCTTTTAAGTATTTTCTGGATATGGCACCAGAAGATGAGGTGATAAATCCCAGTTCATTGACAAAATTTCGTAAACTTCGGCTAAAAGACATGAATCTTTTGGATATGCTGATTGCCAAAACTGTTCAGACCGCATTGGATAAAGGAATTATAAAGCCAAAATCCATTATTGCAGACGCAACCCATACAAAATCAAGATACAACCAGAGAACACCAAGACAGGCTCTTCAGGAACAGTCAAAGAGATTGCGGCGTGTTGTTTATGAAACAGATGAAACAATGAAAGACAGGTTTCCGGATAAAAACACGGAAGATTCTTTGGAAAAAGAGTTAGAATACTGCCATGCCCTGATTTCGGTCATTAAAGAAAAAGAAGAATTGTGCAGTTATCCAAAAGTAAAAGAAAAGCTGAATTTATTAGAAGAATCCGTAAAAGATGACCTTGAACATCTTGAAACTTCAAAAGACGTAGATGCTAAGACTGGCCATAAGACAGCAGATACCTCTTTCTTTGGATATAAAACACATATAGAAATGAATGAGGAACGTATCATTACAGCAGCCACTATTACCAGCGGCGAAAAGACAGATGGGAAAGAACTGCCGGAACTGGTCCGGAAGAGCAGGGAAGCCGGAATGGAAGTGAAAATGGTGATTGGGGACAAAGCCTGTTCCGGGCAGAAAAATACCGGGGCGGCAGAAAAGGGCGGCTATGAACTGGTTTCCAAACTAAACGGGATCATTACGCAGGGAAACCGTACAAAGCCGGATGAATTTGAATTTAATAAAGACGCAGGAATGTACCAGTGTAAGGCAGGGCATCTGGCAGTACATAAATATCTGGACAAGCGGGAAAAAGAAAAGAAGAATAAAAATCCACGCATGGCCTGCTTTTTTGACGTTGAGAAATGTAAATGCTGCCCATACAGGAACGGATGCTATAAGGAAGGTGCAAGAAAGAAAACATACAGTGAGACTTTGAAAAGTGATGCTCACAGTAAACAGGCAGAATTTCAGGAAACAGAACACTTCAAAGAGAAAATGAAAGAACGTTATAAGATAGAAGCAAAAAACAGTGAGTTAAAACACAGGCATGGTTATGACACAGCGTCATCATCAGGTCTTATTGGCATGGAGATGCAGGGAGCAATGGCTATATTTGCAGTAAATCTTAAACGGATTATTAAACTGATAAGTGAAAAATAAAAGAAT